>JBDTKK010000055.1:0-2819 GCA_039935335.1 Chitinophagaceae bacterium | reverse complement strand
GCTACCAAAGAAGTGGTGATCAACATCGTGAATTATGCGATGGTGCAGCAGACGAGTTTGGCCAGTTGCGAGTATCCACCGGATGTCAATGAGTTTGAGAAAGCGGGATTCACAGCTATAAAATCAGATTTGGTAAGGCCATTTCGTGTAGCGGAAAGCCCGGCGCAACTGGAGTGTAAAGTGCTACAGGTGATAGAAACTGGCCATGAAGGCGGCGCGGCAAATCTCATTATCTGCGAGATGGTGTGTATGCACCTCAATGAGGATGTACTGAACGAAAACGGCGTTATCGACCCGCATAAAATGGACTTAGTAGCGCGGATGGGCGGCGATTTTTACTGTCGGGCTTCCGGCGATGCCATTTTTTCTGTGCCAAAACCAAATACACATTTAGGCATTGGTATAGATGCGCTTCCTGAAAGTGTGCGGAAGAGCAAGGTGCTTTCCGGAAACAACCTTGGTATGCTCGGCAACAGCACGATACTTCCCGTAGTGGGCGAGCCGCTTTATGACGATAGGTTGAATAGCATTCTTAGAGAGTTCAACGGCGATGAAATGGCGCGAACTTATGCGCTGCATCAATACGCGAAAGACTTGCTGGACGCTGGGAATGTGGATAAGGCTTGGGCGGTATTGTTGGCGGGGGAGTAGGTTTTTTGATTGGCTGTTGAACTGTAGGTTTTATGGTAAAATATTCTCGAAAATGAAACTTAGGCTATTGCTCTTCTTGGTTGTTGCAATAGGCATTTCTTCTTGTAAAGAGAAAGAAGTGCAGTGCCATTATAGCATCTTTTACGACCGCGGGACTTTTGTCGCGTTTACGGGGTTCAGCCAGCAAGAATTAGATACCATTATTGTACGGCGCTACGACACGGGCAGTAATTTTCAGAACTTGCATGACACAGCCATCACATTTGCGGATAGTAATTATCGTGCTCACGATACTGCCTACTGCGACTTTGCCAACAAGGATTTTTTCATTTATCAGCAGTACGATTATGAATACTTTGTAAAGAGCACCAATAGTCTTTTTAGAATAAATGATATTGAAACTGGCCCGACTGAAGGCATTAGAGTAGGTACGGGAGCTTGCTCCCCGGGTTCAGGAAGTGCGGAGGTAGAACCTTATACTTCAATAATGATAAACGGGGTAAAACAGCGTCCATTCGGTAATGCTATTAGAACCTATTATGTTTTGCTGGTGAAATAGACCTTTGCGGGAATCTATTTTCTGGGCTCAATTCTATTCGGATTTTTTTAGGAAAGTTGTAAAGCCTCATTGGCATTTAGCCTAGAGATTCGCCTTCTAAAAGCGCAATACCTTTACTCTCTTCATGCCCATTCAAAACAGCACCATCATTGCTATTGCCACGCCACCGGGCGTTGGTGCTATTGGACTTATTAGGCTCAGTGGCCCGGATGCTATTACCATTATTCAAAAAATATTTTCTAAAAAAAACTTAGAAAATCAGGCTTCGCATACGCTGCATTTTGGAAGGATTATTGCCCCTGAAAATGCTGAGGTCGCTCGAGAAATTGTGGATGAAGTTGTCTTGAGTTTGTTTCGCAATCCGCATTCCTACACCGGCGAAGATGTGGTGGAATTGAGCTGTCATGGAGCGCCCTATATCCTACAAAGGATTGTTGAATTATGTGTGGATTTAGGAGCCGTTCCGGCAAAAGCAGGAGAGTTTACCCAGCGTGCATTCCTGAATGGAAAATTGGACTTGACGCAAGCCGAAGCTGTTGGCGATTTGATAGCTGCGGAAAGTAAGGCCGCGCAACAAGCAGCTATGAATCAATTGCGCGGAGGGTTCTCCAAAGAACTCAACGAGATGCGAGAGGAACTTATTAATTTTTCTGCATTGATGGAATTGGAATTGGATTTCTCGCAAGAAGATGTGGAGTTTGCCGACCGGACACAGTTGAACATTCTTTTAAACAAAATAGAAAGTACAACCGTGCGGCTCATAGATTCTTTTCGCTTAGGCAATGCGGTGAAAAACGGCGTAAGTGTGGCCATAATTGGTGCGCCAAATGCAGGAAAAAGCACCTTGCTCAACGCTTTGCTCAATGAAGAAAGAGCCATTGTGAGCGAAATTGCGGGTACTACGCGTGATACGATTGAAGAAGTGCTGAACATCGAAGGCATATTGTTCCGATTTATTGACACTGCCGGCATTCGCGAGCATACCGATGACTCCATTGAACAACAAGGAATTGCTCGGAGTCGGAAAAAAGCCAGCGAAGCAGATGTAGTAATAGAATTATTGGACGCGAGTAATCTGAACGAACATTCAAGGATTGACGATACCGATTTTAAAGAAAAGAAAATTCTGCTCATCAACAAAATAGATTTGTTGGCCGACAAAGAAATTCTTGAAAAGAAATACCCTGACGCACTTTTTATTGCTGCCAAAAACAACGAAGGCATTGACCAACTCCACAGCCGCCTACTATTTATGGTGATGAGCTCAAAAGTGCAACCCGGCGACACTATTATTACCAATACTCGACATCTTGCTGCCTTGCAAAAAATAGCTGTTGCTATTGCTGAGGTAAAACTTGGACTGGCACAAGATATTCCGGGCGACCTAATAGCTTTAGATATTCGCCAAGCGTTACATTATATTGGTGAACTTACTGGGCAAGTGTTGCATGATAGGGATGTGCTTGGGGCAGTGTTTGGGAAGTTTTGTATTGGGAAATGAGGCGCAACTTCTCCAAGCCAAGCCATTTTCTCTTTTCCACGAAAAAGTAGGAAAGTAAACTTAGAAAATGCTTAGTTTACTTTCAGGGTTAAAAGTAAACTTACGCGC
>JBDTKK010000054.1:0-3040 GCA_039935335.1 Chitinophagaceae bacterium | reverse complement strand
GTAAGCACCTTCAACCACCACTGTTTTTTCGGCCAAAGCATCCGCATCTTTTAGTGCTACAAAGCCACCATTTGTTGCTCCAGTCTGGACTTCATGCATCTCAAACTGCCCATCGCCGACTTGGACGAAAACATAGTTCTTGCCTTCTGAACGGACAATAGCATGCTCTGGCAAGACAAACGCAGTTTCGCTTTGCACCGGAATGCTGGCATTCATAAAGGTGCCCGGCAGCAAGCTTTTATCGTACTTTTCAAAATGGCAATGTACTTCTGTGTAATGGTCTGTACCAAAATCTTTTCCAATAAGAATAATTTCGCAGGGATACTTTTTTTCTGGACTTGAGTTGTTGAATGCCAATAACTTCTGTCCAATAAAGAGCTTGCCTAAATCCTTTTCGAAGACACGGAGTGCTAAATGAATATCATCTGGATTTACCAGTTCAAAAAGTACATCAGTGGGAGATAGATATTTTCCAATATTTACATTCACCTTACTCACATAGCCATTAATGGGCGCATAAAGCTTGATGGTTCTTGAGATGTTTTCAGATGAAATAGTAGCGGGGTTGATTTGAAGCAAACGCAACTTCTCCGCTAGTCCATGAAGTGTAATTTGCAAATTGTCCCTTTCTGATGCTGCCAATTGAAAGACTTTGTCGCTGGTTGCTTTACTTTGGTTGAGTTCTTTTTGACGTGCATATTCCATCTGACTGTAAGCCAGTTTGCTCTTTGTAAGCAGGTAATCTTGTTGCAATTGCACAAATTGTTGGTCTTCCATTATCGCGAGAACTTCACCTTTCCGAACGTGCATTCCAGGGAGCATGTTTGTACTTTTTAAATACCCGCCCATTACCGCACTAATGGAAACTAGGTTTTGAGGAGGCACATCTATTCGTCCATTCAGCTCAAGCGTACTGGAGAATTGCCTTTTTTCGGGCTTCGCAAAACTCATTTTAAGGTTCGCATTTTGCGCTTTGCTCAAGTGTACGATATTGGTTTCCGGCGTGTTCGTTTGTTGTACCGCTTCTTTTGGTTTGCTGCCGCAGGACACTAGACCGAGCATTATTGCAATGATGATAATATTTTTCATTATGGTTATTTGTTTTGAGTGTTGATGTATTGAAGCTTGATATTAGCTTCGTTGAGTTGATTTAGGCTTTCCAAGTATTGATTTTGAATAGCCACACTTTGATTGATGAGCATCACCCATTCCAGATAGTTAATATCGCCGGAGAAGAGCTGTTGATTTGCTACTTTTTTAATGGTAGCGGCACTTGGAAGGCTATTATTTTCCAATGAGGAAACTGATTCCGATAGTTTTTTGTATTCCAGCCAAGCCATTTCATACTGTGCTTTTAATGTTCGTACACCAGATTGATATTTGACTTCTGCAAGCGTTTCGTTATTCTTAGCGGCTTGTACCAGCGCTCTTTGCGCTCCGCCCAAGAGTGGAATATTTATCCCGGACTGTACCGAATTGAAACGGTCGGCTTCGGTATTGAATCCTCCATTTGCATCTTGGCCTCGAATGCTCATGTTGTTGATTCCCAGAGAAAACTCCGGTAACAGTTTTGCCCGTTCAAGACTTACCGCAGCCGCAGCAACTTTCTGTTCTTGCTCCATTTGAAGTAAGTAGGGATGCTTCTCAAGTTCCGTATTATCAATGGATAATGTAGTGGGCATCTTTAAATCATTTGCTTTTGGTGTCAATTCCTCTGTCGTATTCAACAGCAATTGAAATTGAATTTGCGCTATTTCCTGATCGGTTTTTAAACTGGCCAGTTCCATGCTGATTTGGGCTAGTTGCGCTTGTGCCGTCGCTTGTTCCAAAACATTACTTTCACCCGTTTTTAACCTTAGTTTCGCCCGCTGAAGGAACACATGATACATGGAATCAGTTGATTGCAGCAATTGTTCTTTCCGACCGAGATAGACGATATGGTAGTAGGCACGGGTCACTTCTCTCTCTAAAATATTTTCTGCAAGGGCAATATTTAGGAAACTGCTCTGCGCTTCCTGTTTCAATAGATTAGTTTGGCGTTTGTACACCATTGGCAAGCTAAATGACTGTGTGATAGCAAATTTTGTGTCATTATAATCACTATTGAATTTACCTACTTCAGCGATTATGCTCGTTGCAGGAAGGTTGTGTCCTGTGCCTATTAATAGCTGATGGTATTTCGCTTTCAGCACTTCAGCCTTCACGGAAAGGTTGTATTTCAATGCGGTATCAATAGACGCTTTCAAGGTGATTGGCGTTTGAGCTTGCGCTTTTGTCCATCCTACCGAAGAAATGAAGATTAAGATGAGGATTGCTTTTGCACTCATGGCGTTCATTTTGGATTTCCCTTTTTCAAAAGTCATATACAAGATTGGTAGGACGAAAAGCGTTAGGAATGTGGCTATTAGTAAGCCGCCAATCACAACTGTAGCCAAAGGCCGTTGTACTTCTGCACCCGCACCATTGCTCATGGCCATAGGCAAAAAGCCCAAAGACGCAACAAATGCAGTCATCAAAACTGGGCGTAACCTGACCCTAGCCCCTTGCAAGACAACTAGATGTAAATCTTGTTCTCCTCCTTCCTGCCTAATGCGGTTGAATTCTGCAATGAGTACGATACCATTAAGTACCGCTACACCAAATAAGGCAATGAAACCTACGCCAGCGCTTATACTGAACGGCATCCCGCGCAAGGCGAGAAACAAGATACCGCCAATGGCAGACAATGGAATGGCCGAGTAAATGAGCAAGCCTTGTCGCAGCGAATTGAAGGCAAAGTATAGGAGTAGGAAAATCAGCAGTAGGGAAATGGGGACTGCAAGCATCAATCGTTGTTTGGCTGCATTAAGGTTTTCAAAAGCACCGCCATAAGTCACATAATACCCGGATGGCAGATGAAGTTCCGTTGCCACTTTCGCTTGCAAATCATGAACAATGCTTTGAACATCTCTGCCTTTTACATTAAAGCCGACGATAATTCTACGTTTGGCATCTTCTCGTTGGATTTGATTGGGACCATCTTCAATCTTTACATCGGCCA
>JBDTKK010000053.1:0-3083 GCA_039935335.1 Chitinophagaceae bacterium | reverse complement strand
AAGCGTTATGAGACTTCTTACAACCCGCATCTTGCCTTGCAAAAGCTTTGGAAGAATCAGATTTTCCAGTTTAGTTATAGTCAGGGTTTTAATGCACCAACGGCATCTTCATCTTTCATCAGCGGCTTGAATGTGAGCAATGATTCTTTGCTGCCAGAACATGCAACGCAGTTCGAATTGAGTGCTCAAGGTTTGCTCTTCAACACGCATTTTGACTATCAGGTTTCTATTTTTCACTTGAATGTGCGCGATAAGCTGACGCAATTGAGCGGCGTTGATCCGTTAAATAGTTCTACCTATACTTACTTTGCGAATACAGGTGTTCAGCAAAATCGGGGCATTGAAGCCAGTCTTGGTTATGTTTGGTTTATCAAGAAAAATCCAGTGTTGGCACGCATTGAACCCTTTGTGAGCAGTAGTTTCTATGACTTCACTTATACAGATTTCACTACGAAGGTTGGCGGAAAGTTGACTGATTTTAGCGGAAAGCAAGTGGTGGGTGTACCTCGGCAGAAATTTGCAGTTGGGCTTGATTTGGCTTCGCCCCAAGGCTTTTACATGAACAATACTTTCACGTACATGGGTGATGTGTATGCTGACTTTGCAAACACTAATAAAGTGGGCAGCTTCACGCAATACAATGCTAAGATTGGTTATCGCCAGAGTTTCCGCTTTGCACGTTTTGCACCGAAGAATTTTGATTTGGATGTGTTTGTTGCTGGTAATAACCTGAGCAATCAAATTAACTACACTTTCTTATTCCTTGGAAGCAGTATAAATGATGCAGATAAGGGTAATGGATATCCTGCGGGTGTGGCAACGGATTTAAACCCTGGCCCGAGCAAGGCTTATTTCTTTGGTGGTTTTGGATTGAAGTATCATTTTTAGAGGTTTAACCACTAAGGCACTAAGCACACTAAGGAACACTTAGTAAAGTTAAGTTTGGAGCAAGCAAAAGCCGTCGTCCCTGAAAAGGGGCGACGGCTTTTTTAGTTGTTCTACAGGCCACGTAGGGGTGAAATTTTGGTGTTGCGCAAAACAAAAACAATCAGTCGGAATTTTGGAATAATTGACATAAAGTCGCCAACTATTAACCCTAATATCGTTCTTGCGAAACTACCTATCCAAAAGCTTTTCGGATTCAGCTACAATAATATCGCCCCTACGAAGCCCCGCGTTATCCATATCAAACCCTATCTCCAATGCCCGGGTATCCAGCGATAACCGCGATGCCGACCGACCCAATGTCCTTTTATAAAAACAGCGCGTGGCCGTGGCGGAGCAATCCAATAGCCGCCGTGCCAGCGATATTGCCCGTGATCCTCCACCCAATCTTCGTCCACCCATACGTGGCGCGGAGATGGAGGAGCCGGACGAACCACAACCATGCGTGGACGAGGCGGGCGAATATTTACAATAATCTGTGCATCAGCACCGGTAGCAGTGAGTCCAAAAATGGACAAGGCAAGAATGCCTTTGGATAAGATGTTCATGATTCTTCTATTTTTTAAAGGTGAATGATGGTTTGCCTTTATTGAACTTAGAATATGCCTTTGGGTTTAACCGAACGTACGCTTACGATTCCTAATGACGACAAAAAAAAGCACTTTCTGGGCTAATGAATCATTTTCAAGAAAAGACCTTTTGGGCATCTCCTAAAACGGCCCAATTTCTCAAAAAAATCTTTTGGCATCATTATTGTAATTTCGGAGCTACTTTTACACCACACATCAATATACAACATGAAGAAGTATGCAATTTTAGTGGCCGCCGGTTCTCTTTTGAGCCTCGCCGCCTGCAACAATGGTTCCAACAATGCCAACACACAGGCTCAAATTGATTCTGCGGCCAATGCAAGTGCCGCAGCAACTGAAGCCCAGATGAAAGTGAAAAATGACAGCTTAATTAATGCAATGGCAGTGATGCAAGCCGATAGTGCAGCCAAAGCCGATTCAATGGCAAAGGTTAATGCTTTTGCTGCCGGCAAAGCCGCTGGGTCTGCGACTCATTCAAAATCTACTGGGCATCAAACTACCAAGCCAGTAACTACTCACAAATCTGACGGCACTAAAGTGACAGACCGACCAGGTGCGACAAACTCCAACGTGAATAACCAGACTGAAAAGCCTAAATCAGTGTCTGATCGGCCAGGCGCTACTAATGTCAATAGGTAGAAAGCCTAATCGGCGAACTGCCTATTCAATGCACAGCGCCAGGACGAGGTAATACTTAAAAACAGAAAAGAGGCTGTCTCCAATGAAGGAGACAGCCTCTTTTTCTTTCGACTTACTGGGGGAAAGAAATTACCTTTTACGCAAGTCTCGAAACGTTCATTTTTCTTTGAGCGTTCCTGCTTCCTGCGTAACTAACTATCCTATTGTTTCGTATAGTTGCCAGTGCAATTATCAGCCGCTCCGCTGGCAGGTGTCACTGTGTAAACAAACTGCATTGCAGTTGCGCCTGTAGTTGCAGATCCTCCAGTAAAAGTCATCGTACCGCTTAATGTCCGTCCACCGCCTGCATTTGCATTTGTAAAACTGAGCGCATTTGCACTGGTCACAACACCCGTAATGGTGATTGCCGGACCAAATCCGCCTGGATTATTCACAAGTGCATTTATATTGTTGGTAGAAGTATTGACGGTAAGTGTAATGGTGTATGAGCCAGAACCACACACATCCGTACCACTCCACGTTCCAATAAACTCATCGCGAACGAGCTTCTCGCAATTTGTACCTGTAAAGCCTGTTTGGCAAACGCAAGACCCGCTGGCATCGCAGGTACCACCATTTTGACATACGACGCCTTTACACGCGTCTTTGTTACATGCCGTAAAAGTTACGACACCAAATGTGCCAATCGTCATCAATGCTGCTAGGGCAATGTTCTTAATTTTGTTCATGTTCTGTTTGTTTGTTTGTGAGAAGAGTGATTTACAAATATTGCGCCAAAGATAGGACTATAAGGCGTTTTATGCCGAAAAAATGGCCGATTTCTGCGATAGTTTAACCCATAATGCTTTTCATTAATCACCTGAATGCTGCGCCCTGCCTACATTTGCAGCCCTCATGCACCGGTCGATA
>JBDTKK010000052.1:0-7343 GCA_039935335.1 Chitinophagaceae bacterium | reverse complement strand
TCGGTAGCTTGTCCGCGCTGTGATTCTACGGATACCCGTTTGGTGAGTAACCACGGGTCAACGGCGTGTAAGGCACTATATCAATGCAATAGTTGTCAGGAACCGTTTGAGCATTTTAAGTGTCATTGAACTTCGTCTTGTTTCAAACTAAGAAACAGCCGAAAGCTCTAAACGAGTTGGCAGTAATTATTATTATTGATAATTTACATCGAAATGGAAAGGCTTAAAAATATTCATCCCGGCGAAGTGTTGTTGGAGGAATTTCTAATACCGCTGAATATCTCTGCTTATAAACTATCGAAGGATTTGGGAATTCCGCAAACGAGGAGTTCGGAAATCTTGAAGGGAAGAAGGCGAGTAACGGCTGATACCGCTTTGCGCTTAAGTAAATACTTTGGCAATACAGCGAAATTCTGGTTAGGTCTTCAAGATGATTTTGACTTGGAGGAAGAACAATTGGCTAAAGCCGCTGAGCTTGCTTCTATTCAATCTTTTAATAGAAAAGTGGCTTGAGGCTTTTTACAAAAAGAATAGTGAAGCCAAGGATGGCAAATGTCAGTTTTGACCTTGGCGATTTAGAAGATTTGGGGAAAGCAAATTAGTTTACACCTTCTGGGGTAAATACGTCATTCAGTCTCGCTCCGATGTTGAAAATAAATAAATAAGGGCTGAATTATAATTGGAAGTACTTACTGTCAAAAGCAGTAAAGTGGGATATCAAATTTGTTGCAGGTCGGAGGCGGTGCAAGGGTGGGAGTTATGAGGTAAAAGAAGGGGTGTTCCGTAGGAACACTTGGTGTCGCATATTTAGGCTCGTAAAAGAAAGATTTATGCCCAATACCTACACTCAAATTTATCTCCAACTCATTTTCGCCGTTCGCTACCGCGAAGCACAAATCAAACCAGAATGGAAGCAACAGTTCCAACAATACACTACCGGAATTATTCAGGAAAACAAACACAAGCTGATACAGATAAATAGTCTTCTAGATCATGTTCACATCTTCCTTTGCCTCAATCCAAATCAATCTCTTTCAGACTTGGTCCAGTCGGTCAAAACAGAAACAAGCAAATGGATAAAGACAGTTCAAACTCCGACTGAAAAACCATTCTTTTGGCAGCACGGCTTTGGTGCATTTTCTCACGGACACCGAGAGTTTGACGATGTAATTCGTTTTGTCCAGAACCAAGGCAAAACCCATGAGCAGCAAAGTTTTTTGGAGGAATACCAAATGCTATTAAAGGCATACAAAATCCCCTTCGAACAAGCCTACATTTTCAAAGAATTGGAATAGCCGAAAGCCTAAAAATCGACACCAAGCGTTCCTACGGAACGCCCCCCATATGCAATCATCCCCCTTTCTGCATCATTACCTTTATCCGGACTCCAAACATTATGCGCATTTACCTCCTTTCCCTCCTCCTCTTCCTCAGCTTCAACGCTCTTGCCCAACCGCACATGAAATTCAATTCCCCTTACGATGCCCAATGGAAGAAAACTGATTCCTTAATGAATCAAAGCTTGCCAAAATCTGCCAGAGACATCGTTGAGAAAATCTATCAAGATGCTCAGGCAAAGAACATTCCCGTGCAAATGCTGAAGGCGCAGATATACTTCATGCGACTCAACACCCGCGACAATGAAGCTGCCGACTCCTTAAATATTGCGCGGGCAGAGTCCGAAATTCAAAAAACCCCTTTCCCCCTAAAGGCCGTCTGGCAAAGTATTGCCGCCGAATTGTATTGGGACTATTACCAGCAAAATCGCTATAAAATTCTGCAACGCACAACAACGACAGAGGCAATAGGCAACGACTTTGAGCAATGGGACGCGGCAAAATTTGCAGCAAAAACCAGCGCACTTTATTACCAATCCTTAAGCAATGCCGAAAGCTTGAAAGGCATTGCGATAGAAGCGTACAATCCGGTTCTGGTTAAAGGACATAATTCCGAGAATCTCCGTCCTACACTATTTGATTTACTAGCCTTCCGCGCGGTAGGATTCTTTGAAAATGAAGAGGCAGGCATCAGTAAACCTGCCTTCGCTTTTGTATTGGACGATGAAGCAGCTTTCGCTCCGGCTACAGAGTTTGCTCAGCACAAATTCAAGACACAAGATTCAAGCTCGAATGAGTTTAATGCGCTCCTGCTTTATCAGGAAATACTGCGTCTTCATGCTACCGACCAAAACCAGGATGCCTTTATTGACGCGGATTTGCAGCGATTATCGTTTGTTTACGCGCACTCCGTTCATCCCAATAAGAAAGTACTTTATCAAAAATCATTAGCACAAATAGAGACCAGATACAACACAAATCCTTTATCGGCGATGGCATCTTTTACAGTGCTTCAATTGCAGATGAACGACCAAAATCTTGAAGAAAATGATGGCGAGGATGACGGAGAAATCCAAGCTTCCAACAAAGTCGATTTACGCCCAATTGTCAAGAAATTAGAAGCACTCGTTCAGAAATTCCCGGGTAGCGAAGGCGCGATAAATGCGCAAGGTTTGATTGCTCAAATTCAAAGCAAATCCTTAACGCTGAAAGCAGAAGAAGCGGTGCTTCCGAACACGCCTTCCAAGGTTTTATTGAGCTACAAGAACCTGAATAAGGTTTGGATTCGGGTTCTGAAAACCGACGCAGCCACCTATCGAGAGACAGGAAATTACCGCGATGATAAATACATCAAAACTTTGCTTGCGCAATCTCCAATTAAAGCATTTTCTGTTAACCTTCCCAGCAGCGATGATTTTCGCCCTCACAGTACAGAAGTCAAGCTGGACGCACTTCCGCTAGGAATGTATGCTGTTCTTATTTCAGGAAAGGAAAACTTCCAGACGGAAGACAACGCCTTGAGCTTTGCCATTTTTCAAGCAACCAATCTGGCGATTATTACCCAACAAACTCCTGCAAACAGCAAGCAACCACTTGGCTATATTTTGGATAGAAAAACGGGCTCGCCTGTACCGAATTGCCAAATCACTTTATTCAAGCAGGAGTACAACAACAAAACCTACAATTACGATTACAAGCCCCTTTCCATCGGCAGTTCCGCAAACGATGGTTCGTTGAAAATGAACAATTCTGGCGAAAGCTATAGTGGGCTCATGTTGAAGAAAGGCGATGATGTTTTCTACTCCACAGCCTACCTCAATTTCTACCGCTACGACCGTACCAAGAACAACAGCGAACGAACCTTCTTCTTCACCGACCGCAGCATTTATCGCCCGGGACAAACCATCTATTTCAAAGGCATTGTTGTGGCCTCGGAGGAAGGTGGATTGAAGAATAATGTCGTTCCCAACAAGACAATAGAAGTCACGTTTTATGATGCCAATTCTCAAAAAATCGCTTCGCAAAAACTAAAGACCAATGAATGGGGTTCAGTAGCCGGAAATTTCGTCGCGCCAGCGGGAGTGCTCACCGGCATGATGCGCATAGAAGGCAATAATGGCTCAGTTTATGTGTCTGTAGAAGAATACAAACGCCCTAAGTTTCGTGTGGATTGGGACACGCTAAAATCCGATTATGCGCTGAATGAAAAAGTGAGTGTAATCGGCCATGCGCTTGCTTATGCGGGGAATAATGTGGACGGCGCAATGGTGAAATATCGCGTAGTTCGGAATGTGCGCTGGCCTTCGTGGTGGTACTATTGGCGCTATGGTGGCATCCGTTCTGCTGCCCAAGAGATTGCCCAAGGCACGACCACAACCGATGCGAACGGAAACTTCACTGTTCCTTTCCAAGCCCTCCCCGACCGCAACATTGACGAGCGCTCGTTGCCCGTTTTTACTTACAGTATTCATGCTGATGTAACGGACCTAAATGGCGAAACCCGCTCTGGAGACAAATCGCTTTCTGCGGGCTATCGTTCGCTGCAAATTGAGACCAGCATTCCCGAAATGGCTTCTCGAAAAGAACTGGAATCCATTCCTGTTTCCACCCAAAATCTGAATGGTGATTTCGTTGCTGCAAGCGTTTCAGTAAAGGTTGCGCGGCTACAACAGCCAGACGTTATTTTTCGCAAACGACTTTGGAATACGCCCGACCAATTTGTGATGAGCGAAGCGGAATTCCATGCAGCATTCCCTTTGGATGCTTACAAGGACGAAAACGATTACAAGACATGGAAAACGGCTTCGGTTGTCGCAGAGAAAACAATCGTTACCAGCAAAAACGGAAACTTGAATTTACCTTCAAATACATTCCCAAATAATGGCTTGTACCTACTCACATTTTCTACAAAAGACAAAAACGGCAAGCCCGTTGAGGAGAAGAAATACGTGCAGGTTTGGGATAAAGAAAATGCCGGAAAGCCTTACGCCGCGCTGCTTGTACGACCCGACGCACAGACTCTAGAACCAAGTCAGAAAGCAGAAGTTTCAATTCTGAGCGGGATGGACAAAGTTCATCTAATACGCCAGGTGCAGACTATGGATGACAAGGTTGAAAGCCTTCAAGAAAACTTAGAAAATGCAGGCAGCACTTCTGTTTGGAAAAAGGACATCACCGAAGCCGACCGTGGCGGAATTGCCTTGTCCTACATCACGATAAAGGACAACCGCGTCTATACCGGTTCTGCCCGCGTTAATGTCCCTTGGAGCAATAAAGAGCTCAACATAAAATGGGAAACCCACCGCGATAAATTATTGCCCGGCGCGCAAGAAATCTGGACGATGATTGTGGAAGGCAACAAAAAAGATAAAGTGGCCGCAGAATTGGTGGCCGCGCTGTATGATGCGTCCTTAGATGCTTTCAAGCCGCATAGCTGGAGTCTTCCCAGCCTATTTCCTTCTTTAAATGCAAACCTTAATTGGAATAGCGGTATTGGGTTTGGGCTGGCGCCGATGCGCGATTGGAGCAATTTTTCGCAACTTTCTTATCCTTCTTATTGGAAGGAATATGACGAGTTGATTGAATTAACGGTTCGCACCTACGCTATGGTTTCCTATAACAAACCTATCATAGACCCTAGAAGTCCCGGTGGGAGATCAATACGCACAATGGCAGCTCCAATGATGGCAAAATCAAGTGCTGCTTTGGGTTCAGTGAGCAATGACGATAAAGTCGCAAAATCACCGACCAGAAGCATACACACAAGTGAAGAAATTGAGATTCAGGCAACGCCACCTCCTTCCAAAGTAACTGACATCCCCATCCGCAAAAACCTACAAGAAACTGCTTTCTTCTATCCGCAACTGCAAACCGACGCTAATGGTGTCGTTCGCATACAATTCACCATTCCCGAAGCATTGACCGAATGGAAATTGCTGGCCTTCGCCCATACCAAAGACATGCGCACAGGCTTTACCGCCGGCACGGTAAAAACCCAAAAAGATTTGATGGTGCAGCCGGGCTTACCGCGCTTCCTACGGCAAGGAGATGAGTTGAGTATTTCTACAAAAATTGTCAACCTCTCCGACAAAGCTTTGAGTGGCACGGCGACGCTGGAAATCATCAATCCTGCAACCAACCTTCCACTAAACCTTGCCTTCCGCCTCAAGGAAAACAAGCAAAATTTCAGCCTGGAAAAAGGAAGTAGCACTTCTGCTTCTTGGACCGTCACGATGCCTGAAAGTCGCTATGAACCTGTCATCATCCGCATCTCCGCTCAAGCTGGAAACTATACCGACGGCGAAGAAAATACACTACCTGTCCTTACCAATAGAATGCTCGTCACGGAGACGATGCCGCTTTGGATAAATGGCAATGGCACCAAGAATTTCACTTTCGACAAACTGCTGCAATCCAACCAGAGCAAGACTTTGGCACAACATGCAGTGACCGTCGAATACACTGCGAATCCTGCTTGGTATGCCGTTCAAGCGCTGCCCTATTTGATGGAATATCCCTACGAATGTGCGGAGCAAACCTTCAATCGCTACTATGCAAACGCACTTGCTGCGCATATTTTGGACAAAGCTCCTCGCGTAAAGGAAATCTTCAAACGCTGGGAAAGCCTTGACACCGCTGCCTTACAAAGCAATCTTGAGAAAAATCAGGAACTAAAATCTGCCTTGCTGGAAGAAACGCCTTGGGTGTTGGATGCCCAAAATGAAACCCAGCAAAAGCATAACATCGCTTTGCTTTTTCAGAATGCAAAGCTGGCGCGAGACTTAAAAAGAACCGCACAGAAACTGGAAGACATGATGTTGCCGGAAGGTGGCTTTGCTTGGTTCAAAGGTGATACCCGCCCCGACAGATACATCACGCAATACATCGTGACCGGCCTAGGCCGCTTGCAACATTTGGGCATCAAGAACACGACGATGACTTCGCTCGCAGCCCGCGCTATGCCTTACTTAGACCGGAAAATGGAAAGCGATTATCGTCAGCTTTTAAAAGACAAACGCGATTTGAAACAGCAACAAATTGGCAACTTCGAAGTGCAGTATATGTATATGCGCAGCTTCTTCCCCGAGCTTTCAGCGGATAAAATCTCTAAGGAAGCCGTCAACTTTTATAAAGGACAAGCGCAAAAATTCTGGCCAAATTTCAATCCTTACACTAAGGGCATGATTGCGCTGGCACTGCATCGTGATGGCGATATGGTGACCACAAAAACCATCATCAAAAGCCTGAAAGAAACCGCAATTGAGAAAGAAGAGCTCGGCATGTATTGGATGGAAGCCGGGCGCAGTTGGTGGTGGTGGGATGCGCCGATAGAAGCGCAAAGCTTGCTGATAGAGTGTTTCAGCGAAGTGGCGCAAGACAATGCCTCGGTTGATAAAATGAAACGCTGGTTGCTCAAGCAAAAACAAACGCAGAACTGGAGCACCACCAAAGGCACGGCTGATGCGTGTTACGCGCTGTTGCTACAAGGCACCCAATGGCTGAACAGCGACCCCGAGGTGAGTATCCAACTCGGCAGCAAAACCAATTCTTCCAAAGAAATTCATGCAGAAGCAGGCACCGGATATTTCAAAACAAGAATTCCGGGAGCCGATGTGTAGCCCGAAATGGGCAATATTTCGCTCACTGTTTCCAAACAAGAAACGACGCTTCCAAGTTGGGGCGCAGTCTATTGGCAATACTTTGAGAACCTTGATAAAATCACTTCGGCGGCGACGCCACTCGTCGTGAAAAAGCAACTTTTTGTAGAGCGCAATACTGACCGTGGCTTAGTGCTAGAGCCAGTTTCAGGGAATTTAAAGATTGGCGACAAGGTAAAAGCCCGCATAGAAATCATTGTGGACCGCGACATGGAATATGTACATCTGAAAGATGGTCGAGCTTCTTGTTTTGAGCCTACGAATGTGCTCAGCGGCTATCATTGGCAGGGCGGATTGGGTTATTACGAAAGCACGAAAGATGCAAGTAGCAACTTCTTCTTTTCTTATC
>JBDTKK010000051.1:0-9651 GCA_039935335.1 Chitinophagaceae bacterium | reverse complement strand
CAGCGACTATTGCTTTTTCCTAATCAGCAATAGAAAAACTTAGCGCTCCAAGTGCATTCCTTTTTCTTCAAACACAAGTCTAGCAGTGCTTGCACGTAATTCTTGAGACTCTTTGGCAGCCTTCACAAACGCCACGAAAAGCGGGTGTGGATTTTCAACTGTGCTCTTATACTCCGGATGAAATTGGGTACCAATAAAGAAAGGATGGTCGGCTATTTCTATAATTTCTACGAGGCCGGATTCGGGATTAATGCCCGACGGAATCATGCCTGCAGCTTCAAATTGCTCTTTGTATTTGTTGTTGAATTCATAGCGGTGGCGATGCCTTTCGCTGATGTTGTGGGTATTGTACACTCCGGCAATTTTGCTGCCTTCGCGCAGTGTACAGTTGTATGCACCGAGTCGCATTGTACCGCCCATTTGGGTTATTTCCTGCTGATTTTCCATCATCGCAATGACAGGATTTGCGGTGTCGGGTGTCATCTCTGTACTATGCGCATCTTTTAGATTGAGCACATTCCGCGCATATTCGACACAAGCCATTTGCATGCCAAGGCAAATACCAAAGAAGGGAATTTCTTGTTCGCGGGCGATGCGGATAGCTTCTATTTTTCCTTCAATACCACGTGAGCCAAAGCCGGGCGCAACAAGGATTGCATCGAGATGCTCCAGTTTTTCTAAAGCATTTTCAGGGGTTAAATGTTCGCTATGAATATTCCGAACTTCCACCTTGCATTCGTTCATCGCACCGGCATGAATAAGCGCTTCGAGGATGGATTTGTAGGCATCTTGTAGCTCCACATATTTACCAATAAGTCCTACTACTACTTTACTTTTTGGATAGCGAAGTTTGTTTAGAAACTCTGCCCATTTCACCATATTAGGCTCATCGCCAAGCGGCAAATCCAATTTCTGCAGCGTGATAATATCCAGTCGCTCCTTTTGCATTTCAATAGGCACGCCATAAATTGTATCTGCATCTCGAGCTTCAATTACGGCGTCCTGACGAACGTTGCAGAACAGTGCAATTTTTGTTTTGAGTTCTTTGTATAAGGGCTCTTCTGTGCGGCAAACCAGAATGTCCGGATTCAAGCCATTCTCACTCATCAATTTCACAGAATGCTGTGTAGGCTTGGTCTTCAGCTCCTTTGCAGCACGCAGATAGGGAATCAAAGTAAGGTGGATGACCACACAATTATGATCGCCGAGATCCCACTTCAGTTGACGTACAGCCTCAACGTAAGGCAAGCTTTCTATGTCGCCGACGGTACCGCCAAGCTCCGTGATGATGATGTCATATTTATTGGTATCTCCAAGCAGCATCATCCTGCGTTTTATCTCGTCGGTGATGTGTGGAATCACCTGAACCGTCTTGCCCAGATAAGCACCTGCACGTTCTGCATTGATGACGTGTTGGTAAATGCGCCCAGTGGTTACGTTATTGGCTTGTGACGTATGCGTGTTTAGGAATCGCTCATAATGCCCGAGGTCGAGGTCGGTTTCGGCACCATCTTCGGTCACATAGCATTCGCCGTGTTCGTAGGGGTTTAAGGTTCCCGGGTCGATGTTAATGTAGGGGTCAAATTTTTGAATGGTACAATTGTAGCCCCGCGCCTGCAGCAGCTTTGCGAGCGATGCGGCGATAATACCTTTACCCAACGAAGAGGTGACCCCTCCGGTCACGAAGATGTACTTGCTCATAAATTTTCAGTCTTTTTTTGCGGTGACCGGCGAGAGAGAATTTTCGCCTTTGGGGTCGGGCAAAGATAAAGGCCGAGGCTCATGCCTAAAAGCAGAAAATTAATTTAGCAGTGTTAATCACCTCAATTTTTAGGAAATTGAATCAGTATTTGCGAGTTGCCATGGAAGAGACGGTAGGAGTTTAATCAGCTAATTCCTCGCAGAAATAACCAGCATCGGAAACTGCTTTTGCTAGGGAAGAGCCATTGTCAGCGGTTGATTCTATGCGCAATATTTTATCCACATCTTCTCTATCCACATTCCAGCGCAAAATGGTTTCTTGCTCCGATAGTAGTTCATCAAGTTCTTCGATATCGTACTCACTTTCGATGTCGGTTTTGAAAACGAAAATGTTCATAGTTCGATGTTGCTTTTTTGAAAACTGGTAACAAAAGTATTTGTTGATACTTTCTTGTAATGATACCCAACGGTGAGTGCCAAGATTCGGTCGGTAAAGTTCACAATTAAACAGTGGGAACGACTTTTAGTAAGCGATGAAAGCAGAGGTAGGAAGTGAGCAAAACGGCCAAGACAATGAGCGGGAAAAACGCAGCCGATACCAATCCATCAACAGCGAAATAACTGATGGAAGCAAATAGAAAATCGAATGTGAAGCCCGCATAAGCTCATTCTTTAGCTCTTGCCGGTACTTGCGGAACGATTAGCAAGATGCTGCCGATGACTTTAAAAACCACGAAAGCGATGCCAAAATATGCAGGATAGCCAAGGTGTCGCATTCCTTCTTTCGCCATGTTGGTTTGAGAAGTAATTGCAGGCATTACGCCTTCAAAAAGGAAAATAAGCGTTGTAGAAATCCAATAGATGATTTTAGTCGTCTTCATTATTTCTGAATAGAGTATTTTAACAAAAATAGGATTTCTACGTCATAAATCAATGCTGTCCGGTAAAAATCAAACGATATGGCCTTCTCTTCTTTACAGGCTAAAATCCGTTTTGTAGTCAATTAATTTCATCAATTTGCAAGGCCTGAGGATGATTCCGAAGGTGATACAACAAGCAACTAGCACTAGGAGAAATCACCTTCAGCACTAGGAAAAATCACCCTGTTCGGGAAGCTAAGGCTGGTTGCAAAAACGTCAAGGCTATGCTTACGAAAATATATAAGAATCTGCTTAGTCATTCGTCCTATAACGAATGATATACTCTTATGAGTGGCGTCAAACCAAATCTTCACAAGAAACAAATTCAGCCAACATAGACAATTTAGTAACCAAGGTATTATCTTTGGATATTTATTTTTTTAATAGCGATTGAATTGTTGGAATAGATCCTAACCACGTACACCCCTTCATTTCGAATTTCGGCAGTGAGTTTTTTCACCTCGGGGTATTTACTATAGACTACTTGCCCTAGCATATTTACAATTTCTATTCTATCCATTGTATTTACTGATGAAATAGTGATTTGCGACGTAGAGGGGTTGGGAAAAACAAGAATTGAATTTTCATTGTTCTTTGTAATTGCCGGAACGGCATTTGGAAGCGCAAAGTAAAATTTGTATAATTCGTAATCATAAAGATTAGAACAATTGGAATTAAAATACAACGCCCCATTATATTCCGTAAACCCTTTTCCAAAATCAGGTCTCCAGGAGATAAAAGGAGGCTGGTAATGTATATCCCCAAAGGTCCCATCTGAATAATAAAAACCTTCTATGCCGTTTGCAGTTCCACCGAAGACGAGGTGGTTATCAAAAGCTTTTAGAAATGAAGCAGCATAAATATTCTTTGTGGAATTAAAAGGAGTTACTAGAGTAGTTCCCCCTATGGTACCATCTGTCTTCCATATTTGATTTCCATTTAGAGAATCGCTTCCCATAAAATACAAATTATTGTTCATAATAGTAAAGTTATAGGGGTTGAAGGTATAAGTATATTGTGCAATATTGTAAACGAGTGATTTTAATAGTAAAGTGCCTGCGTCTGTTCCATCTGTTACAAATAACTGACCAATAGTAATTCCTTGCAATGCTGGATCCCAAGCATTTAAAAACAATTTACCATTAAAAGCAAATAATTTTCGTGGGTAGTTCCCTATTTTATTTGTTGGAACCACAATGGTGCCTGAACTGCTTCCGTCTGTTTTCCAGAGCTTAATCCCGGATGCGGTACTATCATCACAAGTAAAATACAAAGTACTACCTACAATCATTAATTCATTAAGCGTCTGATTACTTGTAGGTAGATGTACCATCCTTACTAACACCGTGCCCGAGTTTGTACCGTCTGTTCTCCATAATTGATTGCCTGTTATTCCGTCATTTCCAACAAAATATAAATTGCTTTGAAACCCAGTAAAATTTCCTGCTGTTTTCATTTGCTTTACTAATGTTGTACCAGCCACCGTACCATCTGTAACCCACAAGCCACTACTTGCTACAGGATTATTTACTCCAAAATAAACCTTACCATTATATTCCACAAATCCGGGGCTTTTTTCTCCATTCATCAAAATATAAGTGCCAGCAGCAGTGCCATCGCTACGCCATATTGTTGAAGTAGCTACATCTGAAAAATATAATAGATTACCAACTGCCGTTATGTCTACTATATGACCATTGTAACCTGATACGCCTAAGTCTATCTTTTTTAAAGGAAATGAACCTGCACATGTCCCATTGCTTTTCCAAAGGTATTCTGCGACGTCAGTAGCGTAATTGCCTGCAAAATAAAGATTGCCGCCCATAACAGTTAAGAATTGTGGATCAAGCCCATATTGTGAGGTATTCTCGTAGTAAGGTGAGCAAACCGTATCAACAGTTTGGCTAAATGAATTGCTGGTAGCAACCAACATTAAAATGCATAGATAAATTGTCTTTGCCATGTCGTTTTATTTTTAATTGTTATTGACTTTTATTGATTATTGTTTCACAAACTTTACCACTTGCCCTGTTCGGGTATTGCGGACGAAATAAATACCAGGACTTTGATTTTGCATTTGGAGCAAATAGCCATTGGTTGTTTTTTCGAATGTGGTGGTGTTGTTTCTTCCCAGCATATCGAATACTTGTAAATCCGTAGTATTGTTGTTCTCAATGATTACTTCGCAAGAGCTACAAGGATTAGGAACCAATTTCATGCTAGCAATATTTTGAGGTATATTTTGAATACCAGTGGGAAAACAAGTATAAAAATTGTGCGTAGAATCAGAATTTTCAAGTTGGCTGCCATTCGAAGATTGATTAACAAGGCTTATACGGTTACTATTCGCATCATAGGTGGAAACGTGCTTATTGCTATTTAACCAAGCCGTGCCACTCCAAGTTTGATATAAGAGACTCGTTTGATTATTGTTCGCATCATAAGTAGAAAATGATTGAGAGCCGTTTACCCATGTTGTTCCGTTCCAAGTCTGAGATACTTGGCTTGTTAGATTATTAGTCGCATCGTAGTAATAGTGGTGTTGCACGTTATCCACCCAAGCCGTTCCGCTCCAGTTTTGAAGTAAGGCACTTATACGATTGTTACTAGCACCATATGTGTCAAGGTTTTGATAGTCGTTCGCCCAAGTCGCACCACTCCAAGATTGATGTAAACTACTTGTTTGATTATGATTCGCGTCGTAGATATTAGTTTGTTGGACGTTATTTATCCAAATGGTTCCATTCCATGTTTGATATAATTCAGCGGTTTGATTGTTATTAGCATCATAAGTGTAAAGGTGTTGTTCGTAGTTTTTCCAAGAAGATGCAACCCAGGTTTGATTTACCCAACTTGTTTGATTATTATTTGCATCATAAGTGAAGAGATTGTCAGTGCTATGTAACCAAGCTGAGCCACTCCAAATTTGGACTTCTGAATTTAATTTATTGTTGTTCACATCAAAGGTTGAAAGGGATTGAGAGCCGTTTACCCATGTTGTTCCATTCCAAGTCTGATAAACTTGGGTTGTTAGATTACTATTGGAATCATAAGTGGAAATATTTCTGTAGCTGTTTACCCAAGCCGTTCCACTCCAGGTCTGATATAGGTTACTTGTTTGGTTTTGATTCATATCATAGGCATAATATAATCTGGTGTAATTTGGCCAACTTTGTGAACCTGAATCCCATCTATATTTGTAGGAGCTATCTTCTAAGCACAATTTCTTTATAGCTACTTTTTGGCTACTTCTAAAATTGTTTTGCTTTTGTGATGGACTGTGGAGTAGTATTGTTTCCGATGGATTCAACAACTTTTGATTGGTATGAAAAGAGCTTTGAATTATTGGTGGATGTTGCTGCGCTATGGCTTGCACGGCAAGGAATGTGAAAAGTACGAAAGTTGTAATGGCCTGTTTCATTTTGAATATTTTGTTTTTAAAAGTTGTTGTTTTTTGGATTCTATTTGCACACTAGGACAACTAAGCGTACAGAAGCTTTACCAAACCCGAAAGCCGCTCTGCAAACGCTTGGGCTTTTTAATTTACGATTCCTTCATAAACTTGACCACTTGACCTGATTTTGCGTTGCGAATAAAATAAATGCCAGGACTTTGATTTTGCAAATTGAGCAAATAGCCGCTGGCTGCCTTTTCAAATTGTGTGGCAATGTGTCTTCCCACAACATCAGTTTCTTGTAGCTCATTGGCGTTGGTGTCTTCAAGGATTAATTGTTAAGTGTTGCAAGGATTAGGAACAATGCTCGTTGGTTCGGTTGGTTTTATTTGAGACAAATTTAATTGATTGTTGTCGACTATACAATACGTAATTAGTACTAGACTCCGCCTTTCTAACAGTAATTGATCACGCTGTAAGGAGGCACTTTGGTTTGTTCATCTCTTTTACGTATTTTTCTGCACGCTTCACTTCACTAATTTTACATCATGCCCGCACTTGAGAAATTGATTTGTATCGTTGAAGACAAGCCCGAGTTGCGCGATGCAATGAGTATGATGGTATCTACGACTCCTGGTTTTCTATTGGGTGGCAGTTATGCAAATGCGGAAGAAGCCCTGAAAGAAATTGCAGAAATGTTGCCTGATGCTGTGCTGATGGATATTAGTTTGCCAGGAATGAGCGGTATCCATTGCGTGGCCACACTGAAGAACATATATCCAAAAATCCTATTTCTTATGTGTACAGCATATGACGATGGTAACAAAATTTTTGACTCGCTCAAAGCTGGTGCTAGTGGGTACATCCTCAAAAGCGAGGGCACAGCCAAAATAATGGATGCCTTAAAGGAAATGTTTGCTGGTGGCAGCCCCATGAGCAGTGGTATAGCGCGGAAAGTAGTGAGTAGTTTCAAAGAAATGGAGACCGAAAATATCTTTGTGCAAACGCTTACTACTAAAGAAAAATTGGTTTTAGAAAATCTTGCGAAAGGTTTGATGAACAAAGAAGTGGCTGATATATTGAGCATAAGCCTTGCTACCGTACGTACCCACATACAAAACATCTACAATAAGCTGCACGTAAATACAAGAGTGGAAGCAGTGAATCTTTTTTTTAAACGATAAATTCCAATTATTTGGGGAGTCCCATATCCTAGTTATGCTGCGAAAATATTTTGTGTTTTTTCTTGTCTTTGCTGTCCTTGTAGCCCCAAAAATTGGGGCGCAGGTCACACAACTCGATAGCCTCAAACTCCGCATTATTACCACAAAAAACGCAACTGAAAAGCTCCGTGCTACCATGGATTTTTGCAATCGGTGGGAATCTTACAACCCCGATACCTTATTGAAGTACGCAATGCAGGTTCAGCAACTGGCGCAGTCGCAAAACGACCCTAAAAATGGAATTATTGGCCATTACTATTACGCCGCATTTTTGTTTCAAAAGGGAAAGTTGGACAGCGCATTAATTGTTGTTCGCGAGGTAATCAAAAACTATAAAGCATTGGAAACCTATAACAGCTATTACCCTAAATTTTACTCACTACAGGGCAATATTTTGATTCGGATGGGTAAGCAAAATGAAGCCATCAAACAAGGTTATGAAGAGCTAGAGTATGCCACAAAGAATAACGATACCGTTGGCATAATAGCCGCCATGGCGAGTCTCTGTAATCCCAATCTGCTTTTGGGGAATTATCAAGAAGCATTGAACTGGTGTCTAAAAGCTTTGTCCATGATGCAAAGTGATTTTTACAAGAAAAAAATGAGCTTCGTCTATGTAAATACGGCTGTGGTATATCACCATCTCGAACAGAATGAATTGGAAAGGAATGATTATTCCATGTATTATGCAAAGCAAGGTGTCCATTATGCAAAGCAAGGCGAAAACCTATCTTACCAGGTTACGGCCTTAATGTGTTATGCTGGTCTTCTAACAAATAAAGAGCAATATCAAGAAGCTGATAAAGCTTGTTCGGAAGCATTAGCGATACAGAAGAAAATCGGTGACTATTTCTACACCAATGCGCTCATGGGCAGGATTGCACAAAGTTACGTGAACTCTAATCAGCTTAAGAAAGCACTGGCTATAGCCTTGGAGGCAAAGGCGCTTGCAATGCATAATAATGATAGCAGCTTTCTAACTATGTCTTGCATCATTGCAAACCTTAGAGATATATATGCAAAAATGCACGATTATAAAAATTTAAGCGAGATACTACAGGAACAGGCCAACTTGTTTGAAGAAAACTATAACGAAAATAGTTCAAGTGAACTCGCGGAAATGCAGACCAAATACGAGTCAAAGCAGAAAGAAGCCACTATCATCCAACAGAAATACGACATGGCTAGAAAAAATTACTGGATTTATGGTTCACTTGCGGCTCTGTTAGCAACATTTATTATTGCGTTTGTTCTATTTAAAAACCACCAAAAAACATCACAACTTAAACTAAAGGAATTGGCTATAGAGCATGAACGAAAGACAACTGAAGCCATTAGTGCCGCTAAAGATGAAGAGCGGCAACGTATCCTTGCCGACCTTCACGACGACGTGGGAGGCGGACTGAGTAGTATCCGAATGGTGAGTGACCTTATGATTACGCAGCATGAACAGTTGCAGCGAGTGAATGAATATGCACTAAAAATTTCTGGCATTACCAAGGATGTAACCCAGCGAATGAATACCATCGTCTGGGCACTCAACAATGAAAATGACACCCTTCAAAATCTCTGCGAATACATCAGGCAATACGGTTATACTTTCTTTGAAAATAGCCCAATAACATTTGAAAGCAAGCTACCAGAAAATCTACCCGAAATAGAATTGAGCGGCTTACAGCGCAAGGATATTTTCCTTTGCGTGAAAGAAGCATTGAATAATATCAGTAAGCATTCAGAGGCAAAAAATGCTTGGGTAAATATTTCTGTGGCAGCTAAAGTTCTTAGTATTGAAGTAGCGGACAATGGTAAAGGGATTGTAAGTGAAAACCAGTTTGGCAACGGTTTAAAAATTATGCAAAAAAGAATGCTTGAGCTGGGTGGAAGTATAAATTATGTTGTAGATGGCGGTACAAAAATCCTTTTAGTTATAGGGATATAGTATTATTGGTATATTTGAAATTGAAAAAAGGATTACGGCCTCGTTAACCCTAAAATTTGACCTGTATTGCTTATGCTCAGACGCTTTTTTGTTCTGATGTAGCCCAAAGTTGAGTTGATTTCAAAAAACCACCAAACCATCCCCGTTGTTATTGAGTTGTCATCCGGATGTTATAAAAATAAAAGTATTAATTATTATAAGTTGACAGTTTGAAGCAAAGCCAAGAATAAAAGGCATAGCTATTCCTCTATTTGTTTCTTGCCTTTTGCAGGCGGCAGGAAGTTTTCATTGGTGATTACATTCTTCCCAGTTTTTTGTTCTAAGGCCAGCCTTGCATCCTTGGCAATTTTCCCACCTTTCTTGCCGGATTGTGCATTTTCAGTTACACCTTTTGCTTCCTCTGTTTCCGCAATTTGGCGGGTGGAAAGTTCGGCCAATGCTGTGAAAATCAATTCTGCCTCGCTCATGTGGTCT
>JBDTKK010000050.1:0-4987 GCA_039935335.1 Chitinophagaceae bacterium | reverse complement strand
AATATAATATTCTATTCGCTGCTTCAGCGGAGGAAGAAATCTCAGGCGCGGGCGGCATCTCGATGTTGCTTCCGGAATTGGGAAAAGTGGATTGCGCTATCGTGGGAGAACCAACCCAAATGGAGATGGCCATCGCAGAGAAAGGGCTACTGGTGCTGGATTGTAGGGTAGAAGGCATAGCAGGACATGCAGCAAGGAACGAGGGGGAAAATGCACTTTATAAAGCGTTGCCGGATATCGAATGGTTTCGGAATCATCGATTTGAAAAAAGCTCTGAACTCCTTGGAGATTGCAAAATGAGCGTCACGATGATTGATGCAGGCGTGCAGCATAATGTCATTCCCTCCACTTGTTCGTTTACGGTTGATGTTCGAGTGAATGATTGTTATACTCTTGAAGAGATTCTGGGCGAAATAAAGAGAGGTGTGGCTTGTTCCGTACATCCCAGAAGCCTTCGTTTGTGTTCGTCTAAAATTGAGGAAAAGCATCCTTTAGTACAAGCAGGGAAGACCCTTGGTAAAATTGGCTTTGGCTCTGCAACCCTTTCTGACAAAGCTTTAATGCCCTTTCCTGCTTTGAAAATGGGGCCCGGCGACTCTGCCAGAAGTCATGCGGCAGACGAGTTTATTTATGTCGCAGAAATCGCAGACGGGCTGGCTACTTATATCGCGCTCTTAAATCAAATCTTATGAAAATCTGGGACAAGGGCAATAATGAAAGTGCGTCGAAATGGACGCAAGAATTCACCGTAGGAAGGGATCGGGAATTTGATCTTTTGCTTGCACCGTATGATGTTCAGGCATCATTAGCTCACGCGTCAATGCTACGCCAGGTGGGGCTTTTGAGTGAATTTGATTTTGAGGCTTTGGAGAATGGCCTTAATAAAATTGCTGAAGAAATTGCCTTAGGAACTTTTAAAATTGATGCCGAATGCGAAGATGTTCATTCTCAAATTGAGCAAATACTCACCGAGAGAATTGGCGATGCGGGCAAGCGATTGCACACTGGACGAAGTCGTAACGATCAGGTGGCAGTCGACATTAAACTCTACCTGCGTGATGCGATTTGCGACATCAAAGCTGCCACAGCAGCACTTTTTGAAGAATTGCAAAAGCTAAGTGAACTACATAAGGAAGTACTCATTCCAGGCTATACGCATATGCAGATTGGCATGCCTTCTTCGTTCGGCATTTGGTTTGGCTGCTGGGCAGAATGCCTGATTGACGATATGGAAATGTTGGCTGCAGCTTATGCAATCGTCAATAAAAACCCACTTGGTAGTGGCGCAGGTTACGGTTCTTCTTTCCTATTGAACCGGGCTGAAACCACACGTCAGCTTGGATTTCGGACGATGGACTTTAATGTGGCTGCCGCACAGCTTAGCCGGGGACGAACAGAAAAAATGCTGGCTATGGCGCTTTCTTGTATCGCCTCTACTTTGGGAAGAATGGCTACGGACATTTGTTTGTTTGTCGGGCAAAACTTCGGCTTTCTCGAATTTCCGGATGCACTCACAACTGGCAGTAGCATTATGCCGCACAAGAAGAATCCCGATATTTTTGAACTCGTTCGTGCTCGCTGTAATCGCATTCAGGCTTTACCGAATGAACTGACGATATTGCTCGCAAACATGCCTTCGGGCTATCATCGCGATATGCAGCTTACGAAGGAGATTCTTTTCCCCGCCATCGGATCTTTAAAGGCTTGCCTCGATATTTTGGGTCACGCCCTACCACAGGTGAAGGTAAAAGAAGACATTCTCGACGACCCGAAATATCAATACTTGTTTAGCGTAGAAGCAATCAACAAACTTGTCCTAAACGGACTTAGTTTTCGGGATGCCTACAAACAAATTGGGCAGGAGATTGGAGCAGGGACGTATTCAGCTCCAGGATTTTCCATGGATGATCATACGCTGGAAGGCAGTATGGGCAAGCTTTGCACGCAACAGATTCGACAAGAATGGGAATTGGTAATGAAGAAATTTAAGTAGCCCGTTTACCCAATCCTTTTGGGATTCATCGCAGCAAATTGCGCCCAATCGCTAGTCTTGGTTTTGCGCTTCGTAGGTGCTGTTAATGGAGATTGTAACACTGCATCCAGTCGGTCTTGATAATGATGGCAAAGTGCCACTGCGAGTGCGTCCGTTGCGTCCATAAATTCCGGCTTTTCGTCCTGCAACTGAAGTGTGTGTCGCAACATTTCCCAAACTTGTTCTTTGCTTGCATGGCCGCGCCCAGTAATGCTTTGCTTCACTTTGTTGGGCGAATACTCGACGGCTGTCAGGCCATTTACGGTTGCGGCTGCGATGGCGACACCTTGCGCCCTGCCCAGCTTCAACATACTCTGCACATTCTTGCCAAAGAATGGGGCTTCGATGGCCGCAGCGACGGGCTTGTGCTTCTTTATCAAGGCTTCAATGGTTACATAAATAAGTCGAAGCCGCTCCGCGTGGTCTTTGTGGCGTGCGAGACGCAGTACGCCTATCTCCAGCAGGCTGACCTTATTTTTGCTCGCAGCAATCAAGGCAAAGCCCATAAACAAGGTCCCGGGGTCGATACCTAAAATGACCCGCGCCGGCAACGCCGTATCCATTTTCATCGTGAACAAATCTACCAAACAGGCATTGAAATGGACAATTGGCATTCTTGTGATGGCTTTGCTGTGTTGGCATCTTTATCGGCAAATTGACCTACAACTCAAGTCTGGCGCGGTCTTCAACTGGTGGCCTACAGATACTGTACTCTATTTCGTGGCTGCGGTTTTGCTCTTGCCAATCAACATTTCCATTGAATCCCGAAAGTGGCAATGGCTACTTTCTTCCATCCGAAAGACCAGTTTTGTCCAAGCATTGCCGAGCGTGCTTTGCGGCATTGCCGCGTCGGTGATTACGCCCAACAGAATTGGAGAATACCCTGGACGTTTACTCGCCCTCCGCGAACGGCGTAGTACGCGCTTGATTTCAGTGTCGATATTAGGAGCTTGTTCTCAATTAGTCAGCATCATGTTGGCGGGTTGTTGCGGTCTACTTTTTTATATTCCAAATCATCCCGCATCCTACAATATTGCGGTGCTCATTCTCACAATAATTGTGAGCATTTTTCTCCTACTTTTCTATCTTTCTTTTGAGAAATGGTCGGGATACATCGAGCGATTCTCTTGGCTACAAAGACTCCGACTTTGGGCGCGGTTTCTTCACCGTTTCAGCTTGCGTGAGCAAATAATTATTCTTCTTGCTTCGCTAGCGCGGATGCTTGTTTTCTTTTGCCAATTTTGGTTATTGCTTCGCTGGCAGGGTGTTTCCATGGGTTTCGCAGAAGGAATGTTGCTCTGCGCATTGTTCTTTTGGGCAATGGCTGTTATCCCTTCAATTGCGTTGGCCGAACTTGGAATTCGAGGCACAGTCGCCGTGTTTTTATTCAGTGCTTACACCAATAATATCGCTGGTATTGCCCTTGCGGTGTTTGTTATTTGGCTTCTTAATTTGATGCTTCCCGCATTCCTAGGTGCTTTCCTTTTTTTCAAAACTAAAGTCCCTAAGATTTTGGCAAAGGGAAAGGCCGTTTCTGTTTGAGGAATGATATTTGAACTACAAGTCCATATGCGAATCTTTGCCCTCGTCGTTGCGTTTTTTATTTTTGGAAATGTCTCTTATGTCGTTGCTCAAGAGGACTTTTGCAATACGCGCAACAAAGCATTTGAGGATGGCGAACAACTCTACTATAAGGTTTGGTATAATCTGGGCAAAGTGTGGATTGGCGCAGGGGAAGCGAACTTAACAGTGACAGGCGATGTACTCAATGGCAAGAAAATGTATCACATTGTCGGCGATGGAAAAACCCTCAAGACTTACGATTTCTTCTATAGAGTGCGCGATCGGTATGAGTCTTGGGTGGATGCGACAACGATGCAGCCCGCTAAGTTTTTAAGGAATGTAAATGAAGGTGGTTACCGCATTTACAACAATGTCATTTTCAATCAGAATATCGGAACGGCTGTAAGTACAACGGGTATCTTTCAAGTACCAAAGTGCGTGCAGGACGTGCTTTCAGCGATTTACTTTGCACGGAATATAAATTTCAATGCTTGCAAATTCGGTGCCAAAATTCCATTTTCAATGTTCTTGGATGATAAGGTCTATAGCCTCTATATCCGCATCCTGGGAAGGGAGCGAATTGATACTCGTTATGGAACATTCAACGTCATTAAGATTGCTCCTTTGCTGATAGAAGGGAATTCCTTTTCGGGCGGCGAGAAAATGATAGTGTATGTGAGCGATGACGAAAACCATATACCCGTTAGGATAGAATCCCCCATTGCCGTGGGCAGCGTTAAAGTGGATTTGATGGGCTATCAAAACCTACGCAATCCCTTGACTGGCCTGCTTTGGAAGAAATAATTCTGTTTGCTAAATTGAGAATGCACGCAAGAGAATTTACTACTTTGGTGGCCTGATGAAATCCCGCTTTTCCATTCTCGCTATACTTTTTATCGGCTGTGTACTGATTGGGTATCGGGTTCATTATTCCAATTTGGGTGCTGAAAAGAAGGCCTTTTCTATCACGCAATGGGATGCCTTTGGCTATTACCATTACTTGCCTGCAACCTTTATTTACCACGATTTGAAAACCTGGAAATGGGCAGACGATATTGACAGGAAATACAACGTTACTGGTGGTGGTGGCTTGCCTGTAGTGGCTTTAGACAATGGAAATAAGGTCTGTAAATACCTCGGCGGTGTGGCAATTTTACAGCTTCCATTTTTCGGTATTGGGCATTGTATTGCAGGCCTGGCGCACTATCCACAAGATGGCTTTTCTGCACCTTACCAATATTCTTTGGCCTTCGGTGCTATACTCTATTCGCTGCTCGCGTTGGTTTTATTGATGGTTGTTTTGCGCCGCTTTTTTAGCGATGTTGTTACGGCCGTCACCTTGATTTTACTTACGCTGGCAAGTAATTTCTTGCAGTATTCCGCCGTACATAG
>JBDTKK010000049.1:0-6589 GCA_039935335.1 Chitinophagaceae bacterium | reverse complement strand
AGCACCATTGTCGCCAGAACCGCTGCATTATCTACTGATAGCAAACTCTCAATAATAATCAGATTCACCACCACCCCAAGCGATGCCCAAGGCTTGTTGGCAATCTGTTCTGCGAGCTCGTGAAAGGATTCTATAAACATTCAAATAAGCGTATCGATTCAATTTTTTATGCTTCGCAAAGCACTCAAAGCTTCAACAAACTTTTACTAAAAAATTCGTTTTTATCGGTCAATACAGAAACGGTGTAAACTCCGGCAGGGAAAGCCTTTCCATCAATCGTTAGTGTTTTAGCAATGGTCGTTTGTTGCCAAACAACCTTACCAGTTGCATCATACAATTTCAAAGAATTCTGCCCAGACAAACCAGAAATACGCCAAGAATTCTCTGTCGGATTTGGAGAAATAATCAAGTTACTTTTCAATAGCTTCTTCACCGAAAGACTTGGGTCTTGAAATGAAATGCCTACGCCGTTCACGATATTATTTTCTGGGTCAATCAACACATCGTCCACTGGCTTTGACCAGGTAAATTCAAAAACCTTGCTAGTATCACTTAGATAAGCAACAACCAAAGTATCCGTACTTCCAGACTTGAGCCCCATAGGTACAGGCAGCGCAAAAGCCGCTACCGACGGGGGATACGAGGTACTTTGTTCCAATTTTACAAACACCTTATTGCCTATCTGATTCCAGCTCGCGGTATAAATGGGATAGCCTTCTCCGTAAATCCATTGTTTGAAAAAGGTATCCAAACTCCGTCCATAGGCCGTTTCCATCACCTGCTGAAACTGCGCAGTATTGGCAGTCTTAAAGGCATATTGCGTTTGATAATTCCTCAAACCTGCAAAAAACACAGAATCACTCGGCGCAATAAAACGCAGCATATGGACTACTGCTGCTCCCTTATCGTAGGTAAGTTTGGAACTAAAAACCCGATACACATTTGTAGTGTCATCTACATAAACCGAACCCCTTCCTCCAGCCATAGCCCGATTAAAAACTCCGCTGCGATAAATTAAAGCCGCTGCCTTTCCCCAAAAATGCTCCACATACAATTGCTCGGTGTAGGACGCAAAGCCTTCACTCAGCCATATATCGCGCCAGGAGCTGTAGGTAACGCAATCTCCCCACCATTGATGTCCTAATTCATGCGCGATAAGTGGTGTTTCAAACGCCCCTAAAGTGGTCATGGTTTGATGCTCCATACCGCCGCCCAATGGCGCAATACAATGCCCATATTTCTCCTTCCAAAATGGATAGCGCCCATACAAGGTGGAGAGGTAGTCAATCATGTAAGGTGTGCTATCGATTGCGGCTTTATAAAGCGGAAAGAAAGTGGCGGTATCATAGACAAAATGTTGAACTGGCATTACGTCGCTGCTGCCGCTAAAAGTGAGCATTTGGGTATGATCCACATAAGGAGCTACACTCGCCGAAATGAGGTAATAATCTATCGGATAATTAGTGTGCCATTCGTAGCGAGATTGACCAGCTCCCAAGGAAGTTACGTGCCGCAAAAGCCCGTTGCTACCGGCTTTCAGGCTATCAGCCACCGTAAACCATAGGTCGGCAGAGTCAATTTTATCATTCAAACTCTGCTTGCAGGCCCACCAATCTTTTGCTAGGTAAGGGTCGCTCAAACTGAAGGTAATGTTAGTGCCGGTTGGTAGCAGTGAATGCACCAAACCATGAGTAAAAAAGCCTGTCCCACTTATAAGTGTACCATGATAAAAAACGGTCGCTGTGAAGCTATTTCCAAAAGGAATTGAGGCACTTGGCGAAACGGACTGAACGTCTGTAGTGACGCTACTTACAGCGAGTTTCATACCGTTAAAAAGTACCGAATCAATGGTCAAACTATCGTTGAGCTCAAAGGCATATTGAGTCATACCACTAGGATTGGTCACCGTAGCTTGCGTAGTGCTACTTCCTGCAATGCTTGTATTAGTATTGCTCATTGCAAGGTCGAGCTTCAAATAATGAATATCGTAATCGTCTAAAAGTGGCGAAGCGAGTGTCGTCTTTGCATGAATATCCCAATGGCTTTCGCGTTCCATTTTTGCGATGTTTCGAGCGACTTTAGAAAATGCGCAGAAGGCCGTTGAAAGCAGAAAAGCAAGGAAAATTAGTCGCTTCATAAGCGGATAAAGTTAGCCATTAGTGCCGCTGTAACTTTGGCCGAAATATGGCGCAGAATTTCAGTACTAAAATCCCCTTTGACGGAAAAAATTTGTTGGCAATCGTCATACCTGCGCTGCGCAATAACGGGATGCATTATGAAGTGAATATTGTCGGCTTCCCAAGGTTCTGGCTTCGTTGGGGCGTTTCCGACCGTTTTGAATTAGCATCGCATTCTGGAAAGGGTGTTCCTGATGCATTGGTTCTGGCGGTGAGTGATGAGATCGAGAAGAGGATTTGAGGGGAAATTCGCGCAAAGGCGCCAAGAAGGACGCAAAGACGCAAAGGAGGAAAGGAGGATTAACCACTAAGGCACTAAGAACACGAAGGCTTCGGACGGGTGTTTTGAATTTTGAATTTTGAATTTTTCATTAGAGCCTACTTTTGCGCGAATTTTTCAAACGCATTCTCTTTAATTATGGCACTTCAAGCAGGCATCGTGGGATTACCCAACGTCGGAAAATCTACGCTCTTCAACGCGGTAAGTAATAGCGCAAAAGCACAGGCGGCAAACTATCGTTTCTGCACCATCGACCCTAATATTGGTCTTGTAGAAGTGCCGGATACACGCCTGACGCAGCTTTCAGAGATTGTCCTTCCCAACCGAATTGTACCTACTACCATTGAATTTGTAGATATCGCAGGCTTGGTTAAAGGTGCGAGCAAAGGTGAAGGACTGGGAAATAAATTTCTGGGGAATATTCGCGAAGTTGATGCCATTGTGCATGTGGTTCGTTGCTTTGAAGATGATAATGTGCTGCGCGAAGAAGGAGCCATCAATCCTATTTCCGACAAGGAAATCATCGATACAGAACTCCAACTGGCCGACCTCGCAAGCGTAGATAAAAAGATTGGTCGCGTGGAAAAGCAGGCCAAAATGGACCCGAAATTCAAAGCTGTTTACGACACTTTAATACTATGCAAAAAGCATCTTGAAAAAGGCAAGAATATTCGCGGATTGGAATTGCAAGGCGAGGACCTCGAAGCGATTTACGATATCCATTTGCTTACCGCAAAGCCGGTACTTTATGTAGCCAATGTGGACGAAGCAGGCATTCATACCGGCAACAAATATTCTGATGCGCTCAAAGCCGCTGCAGAAGCGGAAGGCGCAGGAATCGTCATCATGAACAATTCCATTGAAGCCCAAATCACGGAGATGGAGAGCGATGAAGACAAGGCTGTTTTCCTAGAAGAATATGGACTTACCGAGCCGGGTTTGAATCGCCTGATTCGCGCCACTTATTCCTTGCTCAATCTCATCACCTACTTCACCGCAGGCGTACAAGAAGTGCGTGCCTGGACGATTGGTAAGGGTTGGAAGGCGCCACAATCAGCCAGCGTCATTCACACCGATTTTGAGAAAGGATTTATTAAAGCGGAGGTCATTGGTTTTGATGATTTCATTACGCTTGGTGGTGAGTCTGCCGCACGCGAAAAAGGTCGTTTGCGGATTGAGGGCAAAGAGTACATCGTGCAAGATGGCGATGTGATGCACTTCCGCTTCAACGTCTAAAACAGAGGGTTAAAGATTGGGGGAATTTGGCGTAAAAAAGGGCATAATCAGATAGCTCCAAAATCTGTGTGCCTACCTTTGCAAGCCTAACACTTTTCCAATGAAATACCTTAAAATAAACAACGCGCTGTACACTAAAAATCGTCAGCGTTTCCTGAAAGCGATGCTGCCAAAAAGCTTGGCTATCATCCCTACAAATCCTGCATTGCCTACCAATGGCGACCAGCAACAGCTTTATAATCCGAGCAGTAATGTGCTGTGGCTTTCTGGTATTCGGCAGGAGAAAACAATGGTGATTCTCTTTCCTGATAATCCCGATAAAACAGCTAAGGAAGTGCTCGTCATCCTGCGCCCAGACGCTGATTTGGAGAAATGGGAAGGCCACAAACTCACCAAAGCAGAAGCAACAGAGATATCAGGTATTACCAATGTGCAATACGCCGACAGCATCGATGCCGTGCTGCAAGTGATGATGCACAATGCAGAATTTGTGTACCTCGATACCAATGAAAATGATCGCCTCGACGGCAGCATTTATCGCACGGAACTGAAGTTTGTACACGAGTGGAAAACACGTTTCCCCTTACATCGTTATGAGCGTGCAGCAAGGATTTTTAAAGAACTCCGTGCCATCAAAACCAAGGAAGAAATAGCGGTGACGCAAATAGCAGTTGACATCACTGAGAAGGCTTATCGCCACGTGATGAATTACCTCCAGCCGGGTATGATGGAGTACGAAATTGAAGCGGAAGTAACAGCAGATTTTTTACGCAATCGCGCCACACGGCACGCATACGGCTGCATCCTTGCTTCCGGCGACCGCGCCCGCACCTTGCATTATGTAGAGAATAATGGCGAGTGCAAAGACGGAGAATTAATCCTCATGGACTTTGGTGCAGAATATGGAAACTATGCTGCGGATATGTCGCGCACCATTCCGGTGAATGGCAAATTCAGCAAACGCCAAGCAGAGGTTTACAACGCGGTTTTGCACGTTCATAATTATGCGAAAAGCATTTTGAAACCTGGCATCAGCATCGTGGATTATACCGAAAAGGCGGGTGAAGAAATGCAACTTCAATGCCTGAAGCTTGGCTTAATCACGAAAGCCGACATCAAGAATGCCGACAAGGAAAATCCTCCCTATCGAAAGTTTATGTATCACGGCATCACGCACCATTTGGGACTTGACGTACACGACCTCGGCACACGTACAGAGCCTGTGAAAGAAGGCATGTTGTTTACCGTAGAACCCGGATTGTATATTGAGGATGAGCACATGGGCATCCGTATTGAAAACAATATTTGGCTTACGAAAACAGGGCATATCGACCTCATGAAAAACTTCCCGGTTACTGTAGAAGAGATTGAGACTTGTATGAAAAGGAAGAAGAAATAGGCTTCATTCAAACAGAATTGTAGAGGCTATCTCCTGTGAGGTAGCTTTTTTTATTCCGTCATTACGCGCCGTATTTCCTCGATTATAATTCTAATTGGACACCTAAAACACGCAATCAACGATAATAACTTAGGTGTCGTCATGCCGAATTTATTTCGGCATCTATCACGGTATTTAGCACAATAGAACCCGAAACAAGTTCGGGTTGACGGGAGAGTTACCATTTGTTGCCCGTGCTTCATTTCCCATTGCCCTTACCTTCGCGACCAATTAAAACCATGAACTGGAAACCTTTGCTCTACTTGCTTTTGCTGCTATTCTTTGCCGCAGCAAAGGCCACGGCTCAGGTTGTTCCATACACTTCACTTAATCATGTTTTACCGGACACTTTACCTGCCAGAACTGCGCCAATTTTAGCCAGTCCTTCAGCGGAGCAAGTAAAATATGATAGCCTCCACGTGCTGCTGCTACCGTTCCAGCCCAATCCGAAAAAGAGCGCACTTTATTCGGCAATTCTTCCTGGTGCCGGACAATTTTACAATCGCCAGTACTGGAAAATCCCGGTGATTTATGTGGGTATCGGTGTGGCGACTTACTTTTTGGTAGATAACTCCACGCAGTACCAGCGCTACCGTCGTGCCTATATTTCGCGCATCAACAATCCCAATTTTCAGGATGAGTTTACGGGTATTCGTAGCGAGGGCGACCTTAAAATCCTACAAGATTTCTACAAGAAAAATCTGGACATGACGGTGTTGTTTACCACTATTGGCTACATGCTTCAGGTGATGGATGCCTTGGCATTCGCCCACCTCAAGAACTTCGATATCAGTAAGAATATCTCCTTGAAGATGCAGCCACTCGTATTGCCCAATGGCGGTGTGGGCATGGGATTGGCGATGCGATTTTAATTGAAAAATGAACTGATTTATTTCTGGAGAATTTATCCCCAAGGCGCTTTCCCAAGTCTAAGCATTTTACCTTGCAGCCATGGCCAGCCCTACAAAGCGCGAAGACGACTACCGACACAAAAAACTACGAAGCGATTTGGTGCAAACCCTGTGCGAGAAGGGCATTACAGACGAAAAAGTTCTGGCGGCAATTGAGAAAATTCCGCGCCATTTTTTCTTGGATGATGCCTTCGAACGCATCGCTTACGAAGACCGCGCTTTCCCTATTGCCTTCGGTCAAACCATCTCTCAACCTTATACAGTTGCCTTCCAAACTCAATTGCTGGACATCCAGAAATACGACCGCGTACTCGAGATTGGAACAGGGAGCTTTTATCAGTCTTGCGTGCTGGCGGAAATGGGGGCAAGGGTCTTTACGATTGAGCGCCAAAAAGGATTGTTTGAAGAGGTGGAGAAATTCTTCTTCCGCACAAAATATCCGAGCATTAAGCGCTTTTATGGTGATGGCTTTGCCGGCTTGCCCACTTTCGCTCCTTTTGATAAAATCCTCATCACCGCCGGTGCGCCGGACATTCCGCCGAAGCTC
>JBDTKK010000048.1:0-13868 GCA_039935335.1 Chitinophagaceae bacterium | reverse complement strand
CCTTGAGTGCAGTTGTACCAGTAGAATCAGGCACATGGTTGGCTACTAGATCAAAAGGAAAATCCTTACCAATAAGACCTAGGAAATCTGTTCTGGAAAGTTCTTGAAACCGGAGGCTAATGCCCAGTGAACGATTGGGAGTCATAAGAATAAATTGACCCCAAAGATATGATAAATCTAAATTGCTACGTTAGTGCCATTAATTTGTTGAGGGGAAAGGTTACTTGCTCCGTACGCAAGTCATAGCGACAGACATGCCGTGAATTCGCGACGCACAAATACCCGTTTTTATCAAAAAATGGTTGCCTTCTTAAATAAGTTGTATTGTTAAAGCAGTACGGATGAATGGAAGGAATTTGCTCTAGATTAATATTAGTATAAAAAACGCTGTTGCCAACGACTGGATTATAGGCGGCAATCTTAAACTGGCGGTTATAGCACCAAATCCTTCCATCATGGAATGCGAATGGCATCGCTACATTATCGGGTGCAGCATTAAAAATCTTTATCAATGAAAAATTGTCCTGCCTGCGATTATATCGGTACAATCCAATCGGGCTTCCGATATAGACATTTCCATTCAAATCTTCAGCGAAGCCATATCCCTGTTGCCGTGGCGGACAATTCTTAAAATACCTTTCACTCTTATAGACTTTCATCATGCGCCCATCCCAACGGTTAAGCGCATCATTTGCGGTTATCCACATAAAGCCGTGGCTATCCTCGAAGCGGAAATAGTTGGAGCCTTGCGAAAGTCCATCGTCAGTGGTAATGGTGGTTACACTTGGCTTGATAGAATGCTGTGCATTTGAAGGGCTGCCATATAGAAAAACGCAAACCCAGACTAGTGTCGTTATAAGCGATGTTGCCCTCAGCATGTAGGCAAGAATACAAAAAAAAGTATAAAAAAAAGAAGAAAGGTAAGAATTAAACCGGTTCTTCTCGAATGGCTTCTACTATCCCGATTGGGCGACCAGCAAAGTAATCGTTGCGAAGGCCGGCGGAAATAACCATAACACTATCGCAGCCTTAGAATTTACCGAGCGGAAAAGGAATTTCTAAGTCATTGCTGCACGGAAATGAGCTATCGTGAGATTGCTGAAAAGATGTTTGTCAGTCCGGGAACGGTAGAAGGGTACTGCGCTTCACTTTCCGGAAAATTGAGCCGGAAAAGCCGCGTTGGCTTGCTGAAGTACAGGATAAAAAGTAGGCGATATCTTCTTTAAAAAAAGAGGTTTCTGACCCCCAAAATCAATTCATTGCTGCCGCTCTTAAATCGTCCAAAAGCGCGTCCACCTTCTCTTTTGTTAGGTTTTCTTTGTAGAAATTTCCCAATTGCATCATCGGCGCATAACCGCAAGCACCAAGGCATTCAGTTGGCTTTAATGTAAACAAACCATCGGTTGTCGTTTCACCCACATTGATGCCCAATTTCTGCTTGATGTGTTCAATGATTTCATCGCTTCCACAGAGCATACAAGGGCCTGTTTGGCAAACTTCCAGCAGGTATTTCCCAACTGGTTGCATGTTGAACATAGTGTAGAAAGTAGCCACTTCATACACTTCAATCGGCTTGATACTTAGAATGCTGGCCACATAATCCATTACAGGCACATCAAGCCAGCCGCCAAATTCATCTTGCGCTAAATGCAGGATAGGAATAAGTGCACTTTTTTGTTTACCTTCTGGATAGCGGGCAATGATTTCTTGTACTTTTTGGAGTTTTTCTTCGGAGAAATTAATGTTCATTTTTCTTTGTTGCGCTTTTTTAGCATTTCAATGTCTAGTAAATCTTTTGAACGACCGGCAATTGCTTTCATTTTGAGCAATTCATTGTATCCAATAAAGTTTATGAACTGATTTTGATAATCGATGGTTTTTTATTACTCCAAGCGGATTCAAATTGAACTTCGTCAAGCTCATTCATAATATCTATTCGGGCAGGAGAGTGGCCAAGTTGGGTAAAAAAATCAGGTTGCATAAAGTCTTCCTTTTTTAAACCCAGTGAGCCCATACCGAATTCCTTAAGCATACTCACTACCTTTTCTGCATTTTTTTCGCTCCGTTCCACAACAATGTCTAAATCGTCCGTTCCACGCGGATAACCATGAGCACTCACTGCAAAGCCTCCTATGACCATATACCGTATTTCATACTCATTACAGAGTTGTATAAAATCACGGAAATCCGGATAAAGGTTTGGATGTTTATTCGTCGTCGTCTTCTTCACCTAATCTTCTTTTAAACGCAATTTTTTCCATAGGTTCGTTTACCTCACCAAAATGAACATAGGTCATTAGGAGCATGGCATCAAGGCGTTCTTGCTCGGTTCGAGTTGCCCAATACTGGTTTTCCCGTTCTTCAGCTTCCGCAAAAGTCCCTTGCCAAACTACCTTTTCCATCGCCAAACTTCTTTTTGTTTTCCCTTTAAAGATACACTAACTCTGGCATTTCCTCTTCCACTTTTAATCAAAAAAACCTTTCTATAAAAACCTAAAATCTATGCCCAAGAAAACGTCCCAACGTCTTTTGTATTTTTAGTTTTGCATTTTTAATTTATTACCCATCCAATTCCCCCGCTATCAAATTCATACTACTCATTGTAATTATCGCATCACTCAACAATCCTCCTTTTACAATTTCAGGAAAGGCTTGATAATAGATAAAACATGGTCTGCGGAAATGGCAGCGATAGGGTGTACGACCGCCATCCGAAACAATGTAAAATCCAAGTTCGCCATTGGCACCTTCCACTGCAGAATAGACTTCGCCTGCCGGAATATCCACCTCACCCATTATAATCTTAAAATGATAGATTAGTGCCTCCATTTTGGTATAAACATCATTCTTTTCAGGAAGATAAAAATCGGGAACATCGGCATGAAACACGCTCGGGTCAAGGTCTTTCAGCTTTTCCAAAGCTTGACGAATAATGCTCTCGCTTTGCCGCATTTCCTCCATCCGCACAAGGTAGCGGTCAAATACATCGCCTGTAGTACCGACAGGAATTTCAAAATTAAAATCCTCGTAAGAACTATAGGGCGTTGCTACGCGTACATCATAATCCACGCCTGTTGCACGGAGGTTTGGCCCTGCAACGCTGTAACCCATTGCTTGCTCCGCAGTCATTGGTCCTGCACCAATACAACGATCCATAAATATCCGATTGCGGGTCATTAACCTATCGAATTCGTCCAATGCTTTTGGCCATTCTGCGAGGAATTCATCCAGTTTTCTCCAGGCGGTATCGTTAAAATTCCTTTCAAAGCCACCAAAACGACCAATGTTTGTGGTCAACCTTGAACCGCAGATTTCTTCGTAAACTTCATAAACCTTCTCACGGAATTGCATCACATACAAGAAGCCTGTGAACGCCCCAGTATCCACACCTATTACTGAAGTGCAAATAAGATGGTCAGTTATTCGCGCCAATTCCATGATGATAACACGCAGGTAATCAACACGCTTAGGCGTTTTAATACCCACCAGCTTTTCTACTGCCAATTGCCAGCCAATATTATTGATGGGCGAGGAGCAATAATTTAGCCGATCGGTCAGGGTAGTTATTTGGTAAAAAGGACGGCGCTCTGCTATTTTTTCAAACGCCCGATGGATATAACCCACAGTGGGCGTGGTCTGCAGAACGCGCTCGCCGTCAATTTCCATTATATTTTGGAACACACCATGCGTAGCAGGGTGCGTCGGACCAAGGTTGATGGTGGTTGTATCCTTAGTGAGGGAATCTTCGCCGAGGGCGATATGGGTTGGTTTATTTTCTACCATAGTCAAGGTAAAAGGTAAAAGGCAAAAGGTAAAACCCTCATAGGGCTCGTTTTTGCGTCTTTACATTTAAGATAATTTTTGCGATAATTTTTGAAATTTCGTCAGCTTCTTTTATAAAAGTATTTAGTTCAGATTGTGAGATTGAATCCATGGTATCCCGTATCAGGCAAAGCCAATATTTTGTCTCATTTGCAGATTTTAGTGCTATTGTGTGAAAATTGACAAAGTCTTTATTAGAACTACCTGCGCTTCCTTCAACTATGTTAGCGCCAATTGAAGTTGCGCTTCTTAAAAGCTGGCTAAAAAGTGGATAAAATAGTCTTTCAGTTTTTTGGGTTTTAATGAACGTAATTATGTCTTTTGAAAAATAGAAACAACGATGTCTAATATTAAACACTTTGACCTGTTCTTCTTCAACAATTCTAAGGCTTTCGTCTTCCATTTCTACATTTTGCTTTGTCTATTCGAACGGCTGTAAACATACGTCCCTACATCTTTTATCTTTTACCTTTTGATTTTTACCTTTTTAATAAAATTGGCTTCCGCCTCTACCAAACATCTCATCGTCCTTATCTCTTCTAGTCGCATCTTCCATCGGGTATTCTTTGCGCAGCGGGAAGTAGTCCATTTCGTCCACGTTCATAATGCGGGTCAAGTTGGGATGGCCTACAAAATTTACCCCAAAAAAATCATAGGCTTCGCGTTCTAGCCAGTTAGCACCAGGGAAAACTGCCGTTGCTGAAAACACATCTGGTTGGGCTACAGGCACATATACCTTTAGGCGAAGGCGCACATTATCCTGAAAATTATGGACATGATAAACTACGCAGAGTTCTTCATCTTTCCTGTCGGGATAATGGACTGCGGTAAGGTCGGTGAGGAAACGAAAGTGCATCTTTTCATCGTCGTACAGAAAGTGCAACACATCAAGATTTATGGCTGCGGGCATCGTAACGCAAAGCATGCCATAGCTTTCATCAAAACCCGAAAGCTTGTCGCCGAATTTTGTGGTAAGACAGTTTTTTATGTCTTCGTGGGTAAGTGCCATTCTATATTTTTTCGCACCGCTGATTTGTGGTGTTTCTATTTTCTTTTTTAAAAATAATTGCCTACTTAATACCGTAACTATCCATTAGTTCCTTGTATTTATCACTACTTCTGCGTCTAAGGCTCTCGACACCCACCAAATCCTGAATACGCATGATGCCATCCAAAACAGCCTCTGGCCGTGGAGGACAACCGGGGATGTACACATCCACAGGAATAATTTGGTCGATACCTTGAAGTACGGAATAAGAGTCAAAAATACCACCGCTACACGCGCAAGCACCCATGGCAAGTACCCAGCGAGGCTCGGCCATTTGCAGATAAACCTGCTTCACAATCGGTGCCATTTTCTTGGCAATGGTTCCCATCACCATGAGCAAATCACATTGCCGAGGCGTAAAGCCAAAACGCTCCGATCCGAAGCGGGCAATGTCGTAATGCGAGGCGGCTGTTGCCATAAATTCAATGCCACAGCAGGAGGTGGCGAAGGGTAGCGGCCACATTGAATTTTTCCGAGCCAAACCCACCACTTGGTCAAGCTTTCCTGCAAAAAAACCCTCACCATAATGCCCTTCCGGCATTTCCGGCATGATAGGGTTGGTGTTATATTGTACTGGACGAGACATTTTAAATTAAAAATTAAAAATTAAAAAATCAAAATTTTAGGAGACGCAATACACATTAAAAGCTCCAAATCTTGATATTATATTCCTTTCGCGAACTCACACTAACTGTCCCAACATTTTTTACCTTTTTTGACTTTTGACTTTTACCTTTTGACTTCAATCTTCCCATTTCAGCGCTCCTTTCTTCACGATATAAATAAAGCCAACAAAGAAAAACCCAACAAACAGAAGGACAGCCATAAAACCATCTTTACCTAACTCTCTAAAATTGACGGCGTAGGGGTAGAAAAAGATGACCTCTACATCGAAAAGCACAAACAAAATGGCGACGAGGAAATACTTAATCGCCATCGGCTGACGGGCATTGCCAATGCTGGGGATACCACTCTCAAAATTGACCAACTTATCCGATGTGGCACGCTTAGGACCAAGCAAATGCGTAACGCCCATTACGAGTACCACGAAGGCAACGGCAACGCCTATTTGGAGCGCAACCGGAATGTAATCTACAGGCGTATTAAAGGCAGCCTGAAGCAGAGAAACAGACATAATTCTATTGTAGTGTGGAATTCAACTTAAACAGGTGTAAAGGTACGCTTAGCGAAGGAAAGTTCCAGCCAAAACACAAAGCTTTTACCGTATAGAGCCTAAGGAAACCTTTATTTTGTCGCATCGGCTTTGCCGTTTTTCTATCTCGTGAATAATCGGACTAAAATCCTTCTTTTTCGCTGGCTGCTCCGCATCAACTGGTTGCCCTCGTTGCTGTTTATGTATCCACTTGCAATGCTTCGGAAGCGGCTACAGGCGCGGCATGTGTTCTTTTTTGACCGTTATGTTTTAGGTGGTGCACAGCGCGTTCATCTCGATATTTTAGAAAGCATCTCGGAGGAACCGAAAGTGGTATTCTTTACAAGGTTTTCTCCAAATACGGTCTTGAAATCGGCTTTCGAATCGATGCCAAATACGCGTTGCGAGGACATTCATTTTTGGTGCGACAACCTTTTCTTTCGGCTTTTTGCAGTGCATTATTGGGCCTTTTTTTTGAATCGCCACAACAATCTGGTGGTCTTTAGTTCCAATAGCACGTTCTTCTACGACCTGCTCCCATGGCTGCGTTTGGACTTTTGCCGGATTGAATTGCTGCACAATTTCACCTATGGTAAGAAGGGAATGGAGGCTTTTGGCTTGGCCAATTATCAGTTTTTGGATAAGCGCCTAACAGTTGATGCTTTTACTGCCCAAAATATCCGCGAGCAATATCACGAACATCAAGTTCCTGAACAGTTTTCCGATAGAATTTTGACTATAGAACCCGGAGTATTCGTTCCAGACAAAATGCCTAAAAAGGATGACGCCCCTTTGATGGTTTTTTATGCAGGGCGTTCAGGTGTGCAAAAACGTACTTGGTTGATTGATAGAATTGCGGCGCATTGCTATCAAAATTCCTTGCCTGTCGTCTTTCATTTTGCTGGAGATGCCGAAGGAGATTTGTCTGATTTTGTGAAGAAAAACTCCATCCTCCACGGGCAAGTGAGCGACCAGAAAATAATGAGGAATCTGTACAGTCTGGCGCATGTAGTTATCCTTACTTCTGCTTTCGAAGGCTTTCCGATGGTCATTAAAGAAGGAATGGCAAATGGCTGTGTTCCTTTGGTGACGGCACTTCCAGGGAATCTAACTCATTTGCGAAACCAAGAAAATGCTTTGCTCATTCAGGAGATAGTGAATGAAGATTTGGTGGTGAAAGAAGGTATCGCGCAGCTAAAATGGCTAATCCAAAACCAGGAACAACGCAAAGGGCTTTCGGTGCGGGCGCAGACTTATGCAAGGGAACATTTTTCGAGAAAGATTTTTCTTGAAAAATATCGTGCTTTATTTAGTGAGGTATAATTCCAAATCGCGCTTTTACTTTTTTGCTAACTCTGCCGTTTTTCCAATATCATCAAGCCCTGAAATGGTGATATCTAATAGTGACGAGTGTAGCTATAATTCCAACGCACGCCTTTCCTCCTTCACAAATTCAGCCGTTTTCCCAACTTCATCAAGCCCTGAAAGGGCGATATATAATAGCGAGGGGTGTAGCCCCTCGCGACAATCAGTAGCGCGTGGTGTAGCTCCTCGCTACAATTAATAGCGCGATGTGCTTCGTGAAATCCTCAATTCACCATCACCCAATCAAAACCAAAGCGCAGCATCAAATCTGGCGAAGCATAGTTGGGATGAATTACTGTATTCCGCCACCAGAGTGCCTGCACTTGGTCGGCCATCAGGTAGGCACGGAAACGTTTTATCTTGAAATTGAAGAACAAATTCAGTTCGGGTTTGTTTTCAGTTGTGTACGTGTCCTGATAATAAAAGCGATTGTAAAACGGCGAATAACCTGTTGCATTGTAGCGCGTATGGTAGCGTACTTCCGCGCCCGTGGCCACTTTCAGCGCATGAGCAAATAAATAAGTCTCGATGCTTAGAGCGTTCCGACCAAGCAAGGTTGGCACCGAAACTGGTGCAGCGCCCGTGATTTGCTGAAACACAAAATCATTGTCCGATACAAAATGCCCGAATCGAAAAACTTTGCGCAGCGAAACCTGTGTAAGGTTGAACGCTCCAGTATTTTGTGAAAGCAGCAAACGCCCGTTGGACACGCCTTCCAGTGAATCTTTCAAGAAAACATAATTGCCAATCACGTAGTTTTTTATCCCGGCATTAAGACCAAAGCGCGAATTGGAAACCTTTGCAAAAAGTAGCGTAGTGCTCTCTTTGCTCAGGGCGCTTTTCTCTACAAAATATTGGTTTTGGAAAATGGTATAAGCGTAGGGAGCGTCCGTTAATTGTTGCAAGGCTCCTACACTTACCCGGCCAATTGCTTTTCCAAGATCCTTACTGGCATTGCCTTTCAAGAGGAAATCACCAACCGCCGAGCCGGAGATTACAAACTTTGCATTGGCATCATAGCCCCAAGATTTAACGCCGATAGCTTCTTTGCCCACATCGCCCACGAGGTACGTAGAAAGGTTATTGTTAGTCTCTTTTCCTACTAAATAATTGGTGTAAAAATCATCCACCCGACTACCAATTCCTGCACTCACTGCAAGTTGATTTTCCTTCGGCCCAATAAAGCCATTTAACGAAACCTGATTGTCTATCCAAGTCCAATTTTGCTGCGAAAAAACAGAATCGTGTGTTCCAAATCCGTACTGGAAAAAGGGGGAATAGACTACAGAATCAGGGGCAACATCTTTAAAGGTATGTTTCTCCGAGCCGGCTTCCAGCCTATGTCTTAGTGAAAAGCGAGGAACAAGGACAACGGTATATTGTGTAGAGTCTTTGTTATAAACAGTGTCGCGTTTCCCCAAGGTATATTGATGCTGGAGCAGGATGTTGAAATTGCGATCCACATTGGTAATCGCAGAACGCCTGCCCACGCTGCTTGTCTGTGTGTAATAGGGATTGTCCAGTGCAACAGGAATGGTTTGTCGGTCGCTATATTTTGCTACGTCCAAAAGGGAATCGCCAAGAATACCGCCATTTTCATCCGTTTGTTCCTTATTGTACACGAGGGCTCCAAAGAGTTCGTAGTGTTGATTGGGGCTTTTGTAGTGCGTGCTCAACGCTCCTGCATCATGGTTGGTTCGTTGCAGCTTATAGAATCCCTGACAGCCTATTTTTTGATATTGCGCAGCAACATTCCAGTTCGGCTTTATGTTCTGCGTATGCAGCAAATGCAAAGTCTGTTCTAGCTTAGAACCAAGTTGGTAGTTGAATACAGTGTAGGGTCGGGTAGTATTGTAGTACTGCAAGCTATCCGCCTTGAAGCGATAAATATCGAAAACGTGATAACCCAAACTCGGCCCCGTACTACCTAAATTTTCCGGAGTAAAAACTTGATTTTCTGCTGCTGTACCATGATTTCCCAAATCGCGATACCAATCTTGAACAAAGGGTCGACGTTGAAAATTATGAAGGTTAGTGTCGGGGTATGATTTGACTTCGCTGAAAGCTTTTGTCTTAAAAATCCTAACCGGTTCGTCGCGCCAATGGGCACTATTACTTCGATTGCTTGTATCGCGTTGCGGTGCGTTTTGCAGCGTCACCGGATTACCCGGAATGATAGGCTGTTGCGCCTTTGCAGCGAAAGCACCTATAATGGCCAACATTAGAATTAAGCAGAAAAAAGCGCGCAAATACAATTACCTTTTTGTAAACCGGGAAGCGAATTGCTGCCCGCCAATACTTGCTTTGAGCAAATAAATACCCGAAGCAAAATTGCTGGGTAAAGATACTTCCAGCGAAGGATTTTGACCTGAATTGACCTTGCGAAGCAAATGAAAAACTTGCTGTCCAAGAATGTTATAGATGGACACGTGCAACTCACCAAAACTTTGATAGGGTAGCAAGAGCTTCAATTTCCCTTCCACAGGATTGGGGTAAAGAGCAAAGCCAGACAAGCCTTTCGGCGCTTTCACGGCTAGCTTTGGAATGGCTGCCGAGACATCAAAAATGTAGAGTCCAGTCTGCATATCACTCACCAAAACTTTCTGCGATGGCAGATATGGATAACAGCCCCAAGCCCCTGCAAATTGCTTCTTGCTTTCCTGCGGATAAGTATCGTAAAATCCCACCTGCTGCGGGTTTGACGGATTGCTTAGGTCATAAATCTGAAGTCCATCCTGATAGTAAGACACGAAAGCGTATTGTCCTAAAAGAAAGGGGTTATGCGGAATACTTGTAGAGTCCAGGCCGCGCGGACTAAAAGTGCTAAGCACCTTGATATTTTTCATGTTGCGGCAATCAATCACCTTCACGGGCATCCCAAAAGTTTCATCTGCCATCACACCGATATTATCATAACCTATCCAACTGCTGTGGTTGTAGCCTTGGTAAGGATAAAAGCTCAAGCCTCCCAGAATTATATAGTTGGGAGGGTCACTCATATCCAAAACTAGATATCCGCCATTGCCATCGCTACACCAAACAGTGTCATTGCGGGCGTACATATCGTGGGTATATTCAAAGCTGTTGAGGGTATAGAGAAAGCTAGGATCTTCGGGGTCGGCAAGTGAATAGATTTGTAGTCTGCTTTTACCTAAACCAAGTGTAGTTGGCGAGGCTAAATAAAGTTTCGCCTTTGCAGTATCAATGAAGATATTATGCGCATTAGCCAATTTCCAAGGGTCACTTTGGAAAACAAGGTGTAAAGAGTCCGGCAAATAATTAAAGTCATAAACCTGCAAAGCACTCACACCCTCATCTGCCACGGCATAGAGATAGTGGCCGTAGGTTTTATAATCTCTGTGAACAGCACCTATTGAAGGCCCCGGCAAAAATGCACGTTCTGTACAACTCGAAACATCAATTACATGCGCTCCTTTCGTTCCACCAATCACCGCATATTCTCGTCCATTAGCCACAAAGCCCCATACGTCATTCCAATGTTGCCCACCAGGAAGTGCGGGAGCATCAGTAGTATCCTGCCAATTGCAAAGTAAGGTCACATTCTTTGAAACCTGCGCCTGTAGCGGAATTGCGCCAAGCAAAGTCAGTAATAAGAGGTAGTGAATCTGCCAACGCATTCCTATAAAATTACGCAGGAAGAACGCCTTAAAAGCCGGAATTAGTGTATTGCCCTTTCGTTCAAAGCTTGCTGATAGGCTTGCGCATTCTTCAAATGCTCGGTATAGGTTGCGGCAAAACTATGATAGCCACTAAAATCAGCTTTGGCGCAGAAGTAGAGGTAATTGCTTTTCGGCGAAGCTAAAACGGCCTCTATTGTTCTTGCATCAGGCGTGCAAATTGGTCCAGGAGGCAAGCCCAGCACGTAATACGTGTTGTAAGGCGAGGCGATTGAAGTTTGTGCGGAGGTAATTCTTTTAAGGGCAAAATCACCGGTTGCATACTTAGCTGTAGGGTCAGCTTGGAGCTTCATGCCTTTAGCCATTCTATTGAGATAGACCCGCGCGATATCGGGCTGCTCATCGTACTTATTGCTTTCTTCTGTAACAATAGAGGCGAGAATAACGGCCTGTTGCGGTGTAAGATGCAAACTGTCTGCAGCTGCTTTCCTTTTTGCATTCCAAAAAGCGAAAAAGGAGGTTTCAATTTTCCTGAAAGCCTTGTCTGCATTGGTATTCCAATAAAAATCGTAGGTATTGGGCATAACCGCACACAAGGCGGTGCTGGAGTCTAGGCCAAACTGCGCGAGGTAATTATCATCAGAAAGCATTTGGCGCAACACTGTTGAATCAGCCTCCAAATTCGAACCGATTAAATGGATAAAATCGTCTTTGGTACGCAGCTTTTTTATAACCAGTTTCACCGGACTTTGTTTCCCGCTACGCAAAAGTCGCACAATGCGCCAGTTGCTCATACCGCGCGTGATGTGATACCGGCCGGGGTGAATATGATTCGGATAATTTACTTCTTTGGCTAACAGGTCAAAGCTCTTGATATCACCAATGAAACCACCATCTTTTAAGGCTGTTTTTACCGCATTATAATCGCTACCGGTATGCACAAACAAATACTCACCTTGCGCCAGCGAACCTGTGTTGGGACCAAAAACGAAATAAGCTCCCAGCAAGGCAATGCCTAAAACAACAAAGCCAATAATCCGCAGAATGGGCTTTTTGCTGAATCCTTTTCCTCGAGATTGTTTGCGCATGCTATTGGCCATCAAAAAACTTTTTCAGAAAACCGGATGCTAAAAAAACCCGCCTTCAAGAAGCAGGTTTTTGGAAAATTTTGTTTCAAAATTATTTGGCTGGAGCCACAGGTACTTCGGGGCCTGCTGGTGCCGCTGGCGCGGGTTGAGCAGGCTGCGCCGTCTTGGCTTTACCTGAAGATGAACTACCTGAATTAGCAGGCTTATCAATAAACATCACGGTAATGATGCACAAGGCAGCAATAAGCCCCATCGCAGTCCACGCACCTTTTTCCATCACGTTGGTACTTTGCTTCACACCCATTACTTGGGTTGAAAGGGAACCGAAGTTACCCGTCAGTCCACCGCCTTTTGGTGCCTGAATAAGGATGAAAAACGCAAGTGCAAAACAAGCGAGGATAATAAGGATGGTAATCAGTGCAATCATTGTTGTAGTCGTTTCTTCGCGGCTTCTGCGCGGGATGCAAAATAAGCGCTTTTTGATGGATTTTTCAAGCCAAGTTTTTGATACATCTCGGCAGCAGCATCCCATTTCTCCTGTTTCTCCAAAATTTTAGCCAAGGCTTCAGAAATAATATCGTCTTCGCGAGTAATGGAATTGACGGCCATCGTGAAAACTTGCTCCGGAATTTCCTCACTTTCTTCCTGCAAAGCCGCTGCAAGCCGCTCCTGCTGCCACATAGACCGCAAAGCACTTTTCTCGCGCGCTTCTTCCTCTTCCTTCTGACTTTTATGTTTGAAATGCGCCAGCCAATCAGCAAAACTCATCATTACCATCAAGGTTTTGGGATCATCTGGAGGAACGGCTTCTACTTTTTTTGCTTCAATTTCTTCTACAGCCGACAATTCTATCCCCTGATTCAGGAAATAATCTTCCGAACTAGCTTCCGCAAAGAATTGATCTACCTTGTTTCGCGCAATATTTTCGACCGGATTTTCAGGAAACGAAACCACTACTTTTTTCGCTTCTTTTACAGGAATCGTTTCAATTTTTTCTTGTAAAACTCCTACTTCCTGCACGGCTGTTTGCTTCGGCATCGGCTTAGAAAGGGTAGCAAAAGTCACTGCATTTGGGCAGTATAAATAATGAAGATTACGCGCTTCAACACTGTCTTTATTTTCCAATTGCAGCGCAGCCATTTCCATCAAGCGAAGCGGCACAAACCAAGGCCAGGCGCGGATTGCAGCCTCAATTTCCGGACGGGAAGGCAAGGTCTCCGGCATCTGAAACCACTGTGAAATCTGCTCTTTAGACAACATAAATTAAGCTACCAATTTACAAATGCTTTGTTGAACACATCATCGGCCAATCTAGTACCAATATCATCTATCAATTTATCCTGCACCTGCTGCACATTTTGCGTTGCCGGAAAATCGCTGAACTGCGTGAAAGCTTGTGTGAAATCAGCCTTAGGATTGACGCGGTTTTTAAACACAATATTGATGGTAATGCTCAAACGGTTTTGCGAAGCAACCTGCGTGTTTTGCAAAGCTGAAACAGTAATAACATAACTTGTGATGGCTCCGCTAATGTCATAATCTGCATCCGGAGCATTCAAAGGTGTCAATCCCGTTTGCGATAAGATTCTGCTTCTGATTTTATCGGTCAATGTTGCGGAAAGCGTTGGCATCACATTGCTTGCATGATTATCCAGTGTAGAAAAACGGATGGACTTTCCCTCAATAGACGCGCCACTAAAGGAATACACGCCACAGCCGCCAAAGAAAATTGGCAACAATAGCAGCAAAAGCAG
>JBDTKK010000047.1:0-21961 GCA_039935335.1 Chitinophagaceae bacterium | reverse complement strand
TTTTGATTGCCAATCTTGACGCAAACAGGCTAAATGTGCGCGCCGCAGCAGTGACCTACAATTTGCTAATGGCCATACCGCCATCGCTCCTTTTCTTTTGCTCGCTCATTCCTTATTTGCCTTTGCATGGAGCAGAACAATCCATACTTACCATACTAAGAGTGCTCACACCGAACGAAAAATCTTACGAAAGCCTGCAAACAATCGTTACCGATTTCCTGCATCAGGAGCGCCGGGATATCCTTTCTTTTGGTCTCTTGAGTACTTTCTTCTTTTCGAGTAATGGCATTATGGGCCTGATGCGCAGCTTTGATAGGCATCAGGATTTGTACGTGAAGCGCTCTGGCATAAAGCGGCGCTGGACGGCCATTAAGCTCACCGCAATTGTATTGGTAGTAGGTCTATTAACTATTGCAGCACTCATTATCCAGAGCAATTACATCAATGGGATTCTGCGAAATTTTATGGGCAATATTGTCCTCATTAAAGCATTGACAATGGGTATTATCATCGTGATGATTTTCCTTGTCATCTGCATGATTTACACTTATGGCCCATCATTATCACGCAGGTTCGCTTTTTTTTCGCCGGGGGCAATCGTTGCCATTATTCTTTGCGTATTGCTTACAATTGTGTTTTTTGCTTTGGTCAAGAATGTGATTCACTACAACAAAGTGTATGGCTCGATTGGCACCTTGATGGCATTTATGGCCTGGCTTTTCCTGAACATTCAGGTAGTGCTGTTGGGCTTCGAGCTCAATTTGAGTATCCTTACTAGCCATGAATCGACTAGAAAGTAGCTTTCATTTTCGGGAAGAAATTACCGCAAGCGGACAGTAGCAAAATAGCATTGGCTACCTTCGTGCAACTTTAAAATAATCAACATTTTCATGAAAAAGATAGTCTTGCTCGTGCTTTCATTAGCCTTGCTTTGTCCCGCTTTCGCGCAGAAGAAAACATCGAGTAGTTATAAAACAAAGAAGAACGTAGCCGCAAAAAAGAAAGCTACACCCGTCGTGCAATCGCTATCCATCGGGTCGGAAATCCCTAATCAGGATATTATGCTCCAAAGTGCGTTAGGGCATGGCACAAACTTGCAACAGGCGCGTAAAGAGCAAGGATTGTTGGTGGTGTTTGTCTGCAATTCCTGCCCCTGTGTACGCAAAGCATTGCCATTACTGCATCAGGCGATGAGTGTAACCAACGAAATGCAGGTAGGTATGGTGCTCATCAACTCCAATGCAGCGCAACGTGATGCTGAAGAAAGCCCCGAAGCCATGCGGCAATATGCTAGCCAAAACCAACTCCTCATGCCTTATCTCATTGATGAAGGCAACCAGATGGTAAATGCATTTGGTGCTACTCACACGCCAGAAATGTTCCTCTTTAACAGCGAAGGGAAGCTGGTTTATAAAGGTGCTTTGGAAGACAGCCCTTTACAGCCAGAAAAGAGTGAGCGAAAATACGTGATCGAGGCCCTGAAAGCAATGCAGCAGGGTAAATCCATTTCGCCGGATGAGACTAAATCCATTGGTTGTAGCATCAGGAAGCTGATGTGATTTTATAAAGCTAAACAACGAGAGAGGTGGCTTTTTTTTGCTGCCGTGGTTAGTGTGTTTACGAACCAACATCAGGCTAAATGAAGCAATGAGCAGGGAGGTTTCTGACTCATTTTAAAGGTCATGCTCACCACGCCTTTTATTGCTTTTGGAGCGCTGATAGTCCGCACGCCTATTGCCTACTATAATGCGCTCATTAGTGCCGTTAAATTCAATGGAATTCTTCAAAGAAATCAGGAAGTCCTACGTTAGGAGATTCCTTTTTTAAAGTAGAAATTACAAACCGAAAGTCAGGCAAAAACCTTGGTACTAGCGGATTTGGAGGTTTCGAAAAAAACATGTTACGCCATTGAAATAGCTCTTGCAAAAGTGCAAGCAGCTTTAGCTGCGAAGCCTTCGCAACTTGAGGAGTAACGAGAATTTCTTGCAAGGATAGAGTTGGGAATAGAGTGGGTTTTCGGCTCGAAGCCTCTAAAGCTTTGGAGCAAAATACAACAAGGATTCAGGAGTTGCATGGGGTTGAACTTGTCGAGACACTGGCTTCTCTTCGCAATAAATTGGAGACTTTTAGAAAGCAAGTAGATGAACGTTTTGGCACCGATGCCGCCGATCCCAATTCACTGAAACGTGAGCTCAATCAAAAAGTCGCACAACAAAACTTGAATCCTGACGAACGCTCTTACGAGCCAATCCAAACAACAAGACATTTATGGAGAGGAAATTTTGGAGTATGCTGGTAGTTGGACGGGGTGCATTTTCAGCGGCAATACATGACCGCAAACCAAGAAGGAGCGCGTATTCATCCGGATATTATTCTTCGTCGGCCAGATGGTTTGGCAATTGTAGTAGATAGCAAGATGAGCCTCACGCACTACCTACAACATTGTGATGGCGGATTGGACGATAAGCAGAGCAGGAAAAGCATTTTGGCCGCGAGCTTTACCAGTCCTTCAAAAGCTACATAGACAGCCGGAGCAAAAAAGTAGGATACTGTTGCCGGCACGATGGATTTCATTTTGATGTTTACGCCCAACGAAAATGCGTTTACGATTGCTACCAATCACGACCAAAGCCTTCGCCTGTATGCCTTTGGAAAGAATGTTTTTGTGGTGACTCCCGGCAATTTCCCACTCGTGGTGAAAATGATAAGTGAGCTTTTGCAGAAAGACAAAATCGGCATAGAAGCTGCAGATATGGCGAAACAAGCACTTGAGTTTTACAACAAAGTCTGCGGGTTTTTGGAAAGCTTCGAAGGTGAGTGGTGGTACTGGCAAAGGTTTCAAGCAAATACCAAGAAGGTTTGGCTAGAGTAAAAGTGCAGGGGAGCATCGCATCCAAAGCCGCGCAACTTCAAAAGGTACTAGAGCCGAAAGCTTTAAAATCCATTTCCGAAATCATGCTTCCTACCGACCTACGAAACTCCAAACGTCGATGGGAATCAATTCCTAAAGGTCAAGAATTCGAAAGGACGATCATTGGCGGTAAGCAGCCCTGGGCGACGGTTTCGGGAATTTCTGCTCTGGAGCTTCTTGTGCTCATACACATCCATTAACTCCGTGGAGCGGTCAATTTCTTTTTGATTATCCACACGATTGATAGTGTCGATAAGTCTTTCAATCTTAGCGTCAAAATCGGCCTGCCATTCGGTAGCCGCTTTGGTGGTAAGAAGTAGTTCTCGAGTAGCGTTTGGCATAAGGGTTTGATTTTAGAGCTGGAGGCAGACTGAAAAATTAGACAGAAACCTTCGTGCTTGCAAACTCTAACCAGTATATTTCTCGGGCTAATAAAACTGAGTCAAATATGGGAAACGTTCGGCGTACAGAGATTTTACCTTTTCAAGAATTGTTTCTCGAAGTCTTTCAAAGTTTCTTTTCTCAATAGCGGCAATAAATACGGCATGGCCATTTGTCTCGGCTTCCCAGCGTTGCTCAAGCTGCAAGAGCATATCATTTTTTACTTCCGTATCCAGCCATTTATCAAAGGTCTCCTGTTCGTACAGATCCATTTTGTTGAACAGAGTAATCGTCGGCTTATCGATAGCGCCAATGTCTTGCAAAGTCATATTCACTGTCGCCATCTGGTCTTCATAAGAAGGATGTGAAATGTCCACAACATGCAGCAGGCAATCAGCTTCACGTACTTCATCCAGCGTGCTTTTAAAGCTTTCAACAAGATGGTGTGGCAGCTTGCGAATGAAGCCTACTGTATCGCTCAGCAAAAAAGGAGTTTGTTCGTACACGACCTTTCGGGTGGTAGTATCCAACGTAGCAAACAATTTATTCTCAGCAAAAACATCGCTTTTGCTCAGGATATTCATGATGGTGCTTTTGCCCACATTGGTATAGCCCACTAGTGCCACCCGAATGTATTCACCCCGCTCCTGGCGCTGTGTTTGCGCTTGCTTGTCAATTTCCTTTAAGCGCTTTCTGAGCAGCGAAATTTTGTCTTTTACGAGTCGGCGATCCGTTTCGATTTCTGTTTCACCCGGTCCGCGCGAGCCTATACCACCACCTTGCCTTTCCAAGTGTTGCCACATCCCTTTAAGACGCGGAAGTAAGTATTGATATTGCGCCAACTCTACTTGCACTTTGGCCTGCGCGGTCTTTGCTCTTCTTGCGAAAATGTCCAGAATTAGGTCGCTTCTATCAATGGTTTTGATGCCAGTAACCTTCTCAATATTGATAATTTGCGAGCCAGTTAATTCATCGTCAAAAATGAGCAGATTGACATTTTTCAGAATAGCGTATTGGTGTATTTCTTCCAGCTTACCCTTACCCACAAAGGTTTTGCTATCACGGTGCGGTAGTCTTTGGATGAATTGCTTAATGGGAATTGCTTCGGCTGTTTCTGCAAGAAACGCAAGCTCTGTAAGGTATTCAAGCGTTTGTGGTTCACTTTGCTTGGGGGTGACCAAACCAATGAGAATAGCGCGTTCTTCCTGTTCTATAATTTTCTTTTCGAGCAAAGGAAATACTGTGGATTACTGTGAAGATGCAAGGTAGCCTATCCAGTACTTGGTTTCATAGCCATTATACTTTTTGCGGTTTACTTTTTCATTCTCCTTCAAAAATTCGATTATCAAATGGAAACTTCACGACCTTACGAATCTCGATTTGCTTGAAATCAGGATGGTGTGGGTTTATTAAAAAATTGAAATCCCCAGAAACCACCACAGAGGGGATTTTTAGCAGGCAAAATTTATTTTCAGAAATAAAATTATCGCCAACAACTTGTGTTGTGGACAAATACGGGAAGGAATTCCAGCCTGCTGGTAGCGACGCTATATCGATTTGCCCAACGGCTACAAATTTTGGAATGTAAAGGGTAATCATCATGTAGTCTTTCGGGAGTGTGCCCAAAGTCAAATGGACTACCACTTCTGCCATGGCCAAAGACCTGTTAGCAGCCGAGTATATCATTTCCACACCCATAGAATTCCATCGGGCACCTTTAAGAGCGGCACCTTTCCCCGAAAGTGTGTGTGCGAATTTTTTACGAGAAAGTCTGAATACCTCCATCTACACTAGAATGCCGTAATTGATACGCGTCAATTCACTAATTACCATTTCCTTGCCGTAAGAATCACTGAGTAAATCAAAGGGTTTTAGATTGCCTAAAGAAAAATTGGGAGTATTCAGCCAAAGCTTGAATTTATTCATATCTCCAAAAACTTCTCTGCCCATATTCGTTACTTCAGCCACTTCCAATATTTTTTCGGATTGGCTGGATTTGAAACTCTTCGCAGAAATTTTATAACGTTGGAGAGACTTCGTGGAAATATCCAAAAGCCCCGCCCAGTCGTTTTCGGAGAAGGGCGAGTATTGTTGAATGAGTTTGAAAAGAGAGTAGGGCACACCTTCCTTAATTACTGAAATCATCATCATTTTATTGGTGAAAAAATCAGAGAAACTGATGGCTTTTTGAGGCTGATTAGAATGGTAATCAACGCAAGCTTCCTGAACGATTGTTTGGATTTCTTGGTCAAGTTTCTTCTCGTTATATTCGATGGGCTCTTCCATAATTATTCTTTTTTAGACTTCTGTCCACGAAATTACGACTTTTTTCTTGGTTTTTCAATATTTTCAAAAATTTCTTTTCCCCTAATTTTCAAATTAATTTTTCTATATCTTGGCTTCGGTTTTTGTTTGCTTTGCGTAAAAGATTTATGACACCACGATTACTTTTCTAATCGTTTTACACTGAATTAAGGAATGATTTTTAGCGATTGAAGATGTTCGAGTTCTTTTAATTTGAATCTAGTATTTCACGAAATGCAACTTAGTGATTATTTTGGAAAAAAATCCGCCATGATTGACTCTTCTACAAAATCAGACAACAAGGCTTTTCCTTCTTCTGCCAGTAGGTTTTTGATTTTCGTGCTTATTCTATCAGTTTTTCAAATGCCTGAAAAAGGGGTTGCTCAAACAACTAACCTCATTACGCCGAATGGAAGTCAAGCTTTTGGCACATCAGTCACCAACCTGAGCAACGGCAATTTTGTAGTCTCCGACCCCTATTGGAGCGATGGGAAATCTGACTCCGTCGGCGCTGTTTATTTGTACGATGGCTCAACCTTTACTTTGATAAGTAAATTGAAAGGTTCCAAACTAAATGACAGAGTGGGAGAAACCGGAGTTATCCCCTTGAAAACTGGAAATTTTTTAGTGCTCAGTTCAGAATGGAATGTATCAACAACTAGTGGACAGCTTGCAGGTGCTGTAACTTTCGTTAATGGTAAAACTGGATTAAATGATACTGTTTGTGCGGCGAATTCTTTAGTGGGAAATTCCTATTGGGACAGAGTGGGAACACTTTACTCAACCTATACTCATCCCGGCTCAGGTGTACTGCTTTTATCTAACGGAAATTATGTCATTACCACTAAAAATTTTCAGTCTCCATACACTTCCAAGGTAGGAGCAATAACCTGGGGAAGTGGTGCGACAGGTGTAAGTGGCACCATTGATTCTTCAAACTCTTTAATTGGGTTCTTTAGGTATCGGTACAAAGAGCTCAATTTAGTTGAACTCACGAATGGTAATTATGTGGTAGGAGCAACTACTCTATCCGCAGTAAGTTTCTATGAGGAAAGCATAACTTGGGGAAATGGTACAGGCGGTACGCATGGAATTATTGGGTCTTCAAATTCAATTCTTGGGACACAGGTCAAAGAACGTTATGCGCCTTCAATTACTCCTCTTGCAAATGGGAATTATGTCATTGGAAATAGTTCTTGGTTAGATAGCTTAGGATATAAAGGTGCTGCAACTTGGGGCGATGGGACTAAGCCAATTACAGGGCAAATATCATGGAGGAATTCATTTACGCAAACTGCAGCTTATGTTGTCCCGTTAACGAACGGAAATTACTTAGTAGGAGTCGGATACTGGAAAAATAGCGCTGGAGTTCTTTTAGCTGGGCTAGCCTTTGCAGATGGTAATGTCGGTTTAGTGGCAGTAGCGGATTCTAGTAATTTGTTTATCGAGGAGCCTGCAGGTAACGGAAATAATTGGGGTGCTAAAGCTCTCGCAAATGGGAATTTCTTTGTGTATAATACTGATTGGACTAATGGGAATTTGCCTTTTGCCGGAGCTGTTACCTTCGGTGACGGAAATATTGGCCTCATCGGTTCTGTTTCAGCAAGCAACTCTTTAGTGGGCTCAACGGCAAATGACCATGTGGGTTCAAACGGAATTTTTACTCTTGCAAACGGGAATTACATAATATCAAGTCCTTACTGGAGCAACGGAAACATAATAAATGCAGGCGCTGTAACACTGGGAAATGGCAATTCAGGTACTGTCGGAAACATCGATGCTGCAAATTCTTTAGTGGGCAGTTCGACTAATGACTATGTTGGTAGAGGACTTGTATCGCCATTGAACAATGGAAATTACGTGATAGCAAGTCCAAACTGGGACAATGGTTCAAAAGTTGATGCTGGTGCAGTAACATTTGGCAGTGGGATTTCCGGTGTTTTTGGCAGTATTAATCCCTCGAACTCATTAGTTGGAAATACCTCCAACGATTATGTGGGAAATGAAGGTGTGTTCCCGTTGAGCAATGGGAATTATGTCATCGCAAGCCAACATTGGGATGATGGAACAAAGGTTGATGTTGGAGCAGTAACTTTTGCTAATGGAAAAACCGGAATAACAGGAAATATCAATTCTTCTAACTCATTGATAGGCAATATAGATAGTGAAATGATTGGGAAATATGGTGTTAGTATCTTAACGAACGGAAATTATGTTGTGCCTTCCCCCGGCTGGAGGAATGCTCAAGGTACTGTCGGCGCAGTCACTTGGGGAAATGGGAAAATCGGCGCTACGGGTTATGTAGATTCCTCCAACTCTTTGATTGGCAGTAACGATGGAGATAGCCTTGCGAATCTCATCGCTCCATTAACCAATGGTAATTACGTAATATCCAGTAGCAAATGGAAAAATAGCAATGGAGAATTAGGCGCAATAACTTGGGGAAATGGTTCCAAGGGAATTCATGGAATTATCGATTCCAATAATTCATTGTTGGGCTTACGCGTATCTAGTCAAGTCTTCAATGCTCTTAAGCAAGGAGATTACTTAGCTTATGATGCTCGCTTCAATTCCGGCAAAGGATGTCTAACATTTGGGCAAGGCAATGGCGGTACAATCGGGCATCCTAACTATTGCAATTCCATTTTTGGAAATACAAATCAAAGCGGAGCAAATCTCACAAGTACTGATTATAACGATGTCTATGAATTTGTAACTGTTGCCTTCCCCGCCGAAAACCGCGTCACCATCTTCCAGCCCAATGGCCAAGGCTTGGCTATCGACAATGATTCCGCTACTCATGGTGTAAGTGACAACGCTTTTGCCCCCATTCCCTTCGTCAACTTAGCAAGTTGTCGCCTCATCAATTCAATCCTTCCAATTGATTCCTTACCTCTAAACGGCAACATTACTTCAGTGGCTTTTGTAGATAAAACCACCAGTCAAATCATGGGTATTCCCTCAGTCCGCCGACATTTTGATATTAATCCGGAAACCGTTTCAAATTTATCAACTAGCCGCATAACGCTTTATTTCAATCAATCCGACTTCACAGACTTCAACAACAACAAAAGTATTTATCCAAGCCTGCCAAACTCTTCCAGCGATGTAAATGGCAAAGCCAATCTTAGAATTATTCAGGAATATGGCACTTCTTCTACTGGTATTCTCGGCACTTATACCAGCACCAATCCCTTACGTTTCAACGTAATAGACCCAGTAGATTCCGATATTGTTTGGAACGCTCGCTTTAATCGTTGGGAAGTTACTTTCAACACGATAGGCTTCGGCGGATTCTTTGCCTTTAGCGATGGCAGCACCACTGGAATGGAAACCTTTAAATCAGGAAATTCTTCGGTCATTGTGAGTCCTATTCCTGCAAGTTCTGTGCTTAATTTAAAAGTTATGGATGCAAAACTCTTGGGACAAACTGCATTTGTCACGGATATTCAAGGCCGACAAGTCTTACGTTTTACCTGTGAAAGCCAAATAAAACTGGATATTCGGGAATGGGCAGCAGGGGTTTATTGTTTGCACTTGCCGGATGGTGGAGTGGCGAAGGTGGTGAAACGTTGAGCCGAAACTTGCTCCTAAAAAACCCTAATATGGCATTTGAAGAGTTTTTTGCATTTTTAATTTTGCATTTTCAATTAAGTACCCTCAGTCAGCAATCCCCAGATTGCCTTTACCGCTCCAAAACCATCCGCGCCGCAGCCTCGGCACACTTTTCTCCATCCATTCCCGCACTAATAATTCCTCCCGCAAAACCAGCGCCTTCGCCACAAGGGAATAGCCCACGAACCTCCGGATGTTGCAAACTTTCTTTATCGCGTGGAATGCGCACCGGTGAGGAAGTTCTAGATTCCGTTGCCACTACAAGGGCTTCATTCGTCAAATAGCCTTTCATTTTTTTCCCAAAAATCTGGACTGCATCCTTCAATGAATTATTGACCGCAGCAGGTAAAGTTTCCGCCAACAAAGCACTATTCACACCCGGTAGGTACGAACAGTCGGGTAGAGTAGTAGATAGTTGCCCGGTAGCGAAATCCCGCAAGCGCTGTGCTGGTGCGGTATTGCCATTTGAGCCACCACTTTTATAAGCCAGCTTTTCCACCATCGCCTGAAACTGCATTCCAGCGAGCGGCCCGGTAAATCCTGCTTGTACAAAATCCTTTTCATCCACCGTTACTACTGTTCCCGAGTTGGCAAAGGGATTATTTCTTTTGGAAGGACTCCAACCGTTCACCACAATCTCTCCAGGAGCAGTAGCCGCTGGCGCGATGATGCCTCCCGGACACATACAAAACGAAAAAACACCACGTCCTTGAGCCTGCGCCACGAGTGAATAAGAAGCCGGAGGAAGATAATCACCACGGATTGCGCAATGGTATTGAATGGTATCAATCAATGCCTGTGGATGCTCAATTCTTACGCCTAAAGCAAAGGCTTTGGCTTCAATTAAAACCTGCTTTCGATGCAGCAATTCAAAAATATCTCGAGCCGAATGTCCGTTCGCTAGAATCAGCGCCCGCACATCGATTTGCGTACCATCTTCAGTAATTATACCCGCAATTTCTCCATTTTTAATGCGGATATCAACCAGCTTTTTTTCGAAGAGAATTTGTCCGCCGCAAGCTTTAATGGCCTCCCGCATAGCGGTGATAATTTGTGGCAATTTGTTGGTACCAATATGCGGATGTGCATCATAAAGGATATTCTCCGCCGCGCCAAAATGCACGAACAAATTCAGCAGCCTCCCCACATCGCCGCGTTTCGTAGAGCGGGTATAAAGCTTGCCATCGGAATAAGTTCCCGCACCGCCTTCGCCAAAACAATAATTGCTTTCCGGGTTTACAATGCCTTGCTTGTTGAGATTAGCCAAATCCCTCCTTCGACTTCGAACGTCTTTTCCACGTTCTAAAATGACAGGCTTGATGCCTAGACTAATTAGTTTCAGCGCAGCAAACATACCCGCAGGTCCAGCACCAACAATCAATACTTCAGGAGCATTATGTACGTCTTTGAGCTTTGGGTTAAAAGATGATTGTGCCTGAATGTGCTCATCAATGAATACGTCTATTAGTTGTATGATTTGCACACCATTTGTGTGGGAACGTGCATCAATACTGCGTTTCAGGATGGAATAGCCAGAAATCCTCTGTAGGGGAATTCCAATTGCTGCCGAAATTTCTTTCTTTAAAAACTCCGAATCTGCTGCGTCTTTAGGTGATAATGCGAGTGTGATTTTTTTAGTCATGGTGTTAGGTCTTATCCTAAAAAACCAGTCCGTATCTATTAAGGATGAAGTTCTTTGTACCGAGCCTTCACCTTATCGAGATGAGCTACAAAAGCCGAGACATCCGTGTTGGTGCCATAGCCTTTATTCGCCAGTTTATTGCCCTCTTCATCTACAAAAAAGTAAAACGGCTGTGAATTGGCATTGAATAATGATACCTGAAGATCTAGACTTCTATCGCCAAGGTTAGTGACTTTATACCCCAAAGCCTTGCTGTCATATTGATCCGCTTCGGGCAAAGGCACGTTGCTTGCATCGCAATAAAGAGAAGCAACGACGAAGTCATTTTTCAATCTGTTCATTACCTCCGGTGCGGCCCAAACGTTGGTTTCCATCAGTCGGCAATTCACGCAGGTAATGCCGGTAAAATCCAACATCACGGGCTTGTTTAATTTCTTGCCCGCATCCAAAGCTTCCTGATAATCGAAGTACGTGACAAGGCCATTATTTTTTACTACACTTGGCTCATAAAGGCGCATGGCATCTGCATATTTTATGGGATGCAAACCGCCATTAGCTTCTGTATGTCCATTACCTCCATTCGTAGCAACACCGCCTCCAGAGCTTAATACAAAGTCTTGTGTGCCCATAGGCGGGAGGAATTGTCCGAGACCTTTAAGCGGAGCGCCAAACAAACCAGGAAGCAGATAAACCGCAAATGTGAAGGAGCAAAAAACGAGGAATAATTTGAAAAGGGAAGTGTATTCTACACCAAACATGTTCTTCTTGTTCACGTCATCGTGCGAAAGTTTCAATTTTCCAAGAAGGTACATTCCCAAAAGAATAGCAAGGACTATCCAAATGGAGATAAAAATTTCGCGGTCGAGGATGCGCCAGCCTTTGACCAAATCTGCATTCGAGAAAAATTTCAAGGCCAGACCAATTTCAATAAAGCCAAGCGTCACTTTAATTTGATTGAGCCAACCGCCCGCATTCCCCATTTTATTAATCATTCCTGGAGAGAAGGCGAAGAAGGTGAAAGGCATAGCCAGACCCAATGAGAAGCCAAACATACCAATGGCCGGCCCTACAAAACCACCTCGACTTGCAGCAACAAGCAACGGCCCAATAATGCCGCTGGTGCAGGAAAAGGATACAATCACGAGCGTGAGTGCCATGAAAAATATGCCCTTAAAACTAGTGGTGCCGGCTTTGGAATCGGTCTTGCTAGTCCAAGAAGAGGGTAGCGTGATCTCGAATGCACCTAGAAAGGAGATACCAAAAATGATAAAGACTGCGAAGAAAAAGAGGTTGGCTATCCAGTTACTGCTAAGCTTGTAAAGTGCTTGTGGTCCAAAGATGGCAGAGATGAGCACACCCAGCACCGTGAAAATGATAATGATGGAAAGTGAATAATAAATTGCGTTGCGGATAGCTTCAGCACGCGTTTTACTTCGTTTTGTAAAGAAGCTCACCGTAATGGGCACCATGGAATAAACACAAGGTGTAGTGATGGCTATCAAACCGCCACCGAGGCACAGTGCGAAGAGCAACCAAAGGTTGGCGGTTGCCGGAGCGCTTGGAGGCGTTCCTCCAGTAGCAGTACTAGCACTTGCACCGGCTGCGAGGGTTGCTGCATTGCTTTTATTAGAATCAGAACCTTGCGTTGTTATTGGTACAGCTGCGATTGTAGGAGTATCGGGAGTTGCTGTAGTGGCGGTTTTTGCGGTATCAGCTTCGTTTTCTGTTTTGCTGACAACATCTTTTAAATCGAATGAAAAACCCTTCTTTTTTGGAGGCAGGCACATGCTTTCATCGCAGACTTGATATTCAAGAGTACCGTTAATTTTCCCAGATGCGCTGGCAGTTATTTCTTGGGTATAATCAACTTTATTGAGGTAATAATTGACTGTTCCATCAACACCCTCAAAATTCTTGTGGAGCAGCTTCCCAGCCTCTGTTGTTTTCCCAATGAGTTTGTAATTCGAGCTTTTATCAAAAGCAAATGAAGGTGGAATTAAAGTGCCATCTCCACCGGGCTTCATGGAATAGATGTGCCAATCTTTCTTCAGCGAAAGATGGATGATGAGATTATACGTTTTGTCGCCAGTTTTCTTTGTCTCGAAAGTCCAAGTAGTAGGGTCGGCGGTCATTTGCGCAAAGACATTCCCAGAAAAAAGACAGAGAAAGCTTGCTATAAAGAGGAGTCGAATAAGGCGCATAAGCTGGTATGTGGAGAGGAGAATCTTAAGGCAGTTTTACCTTAAACGGCTTGGTTTTGGGTGCCATGCAAAGTGTATTGCTACAGAGCTGATAGGTGTAAGTGCCAGTAATAACCGTTCCTTTTTTGGCACTTATCGATTGCGTAAACATAGCACCGGAAGGGTAGAAATATGCTGGATCTTTAATGCCCCCTAACACGGCTTGCACAGAAATACCTTGTTCGCCCAGACCTTCTACAAGGGTATATTTTCCTGTATTAAAATGAAAACTTGGGGGGATAAGGCTGCCATCGCCTCCAGGGTTTAGCGTCCAAATATGCCAACCCTTGTCAATGTCGACGTGGAATTCAACTCGATAGGTGCTTTTGTCAAGTTTGGTGGCAATAACCCTCCAGTGAGAAGGGTCTTTTTGGTTTTCAGCATTGCCTTGAAAGCCGATTAAAGCTGCGCAAAGAATAAGAAGTAGATGTTTCATGGTTTTTGTTAGTTCATGTGAGTGAAAGCTTCAAGAATCATGCGACCATCGATATTGCCAAGAATCTCGCTGGTAGCGCGTTCGGGGTGCGGCATCATGCCATACACGTTTCTAGAAACGTTGCAAATGCCCGCGATATTGTCTGTAGCGCCATTGGGGTTGGAGCTGATGTGTACTTCGCCGGCTTTATTGCAATATTTAAAAATAATCTGGTCATGCTCGCGCAAAGATTTCATCGTCGCTGCATCTGCATGATAACGGCCTTCTCCATGTGCTACCGGGATTTGAAGGACTTGCGCCCCAACATTATCACCAATGATGTTGTTTACGGTTTCACTCCTCAAAAAAATATTTTTACAGACAAATTTTTGATGGTCATTCTGCAATAAAACGCCAGGCAGCAACCCGCTTTCGCAAAGGATTTGAAAGCCATTACAAATGCCCAAGACCTTACCACCCCGCCCAGCGAAATTGATAACCTGCTCCATCATAGGAGAAAACCGAGCCAAAGCCCCGCAACGGAGGTAATCGCCGTAGGAAAATCCGCCGGGTAACACAATACAGTCATCCACATCAAAGGCACTTAAATCGCGGTCTTTGTGCCAAAGCATAGTTACATCTTGACCCAAATCATCGCGAAGAGCATGCTCCATATCGCGGTCACAATTTGAGCCGGGGAAAACGATAATTCCAAATTTCATAAAGGACTTTCAGGATGGCAGCGCAAGCTGACAATAGACTACGAAAATGATGAGAAAATAAAAGGTAAAAGTAGCAAAGCGGCTGCGCTTTTCGGATGCCATTGTGGGTACAACCAGCAAGGAGAGCATTGGCATAGCGGTTATCCACACAGATTCGTTGCCTTGTGTTGAAAAGAGGCTGGTTGAAATGCCCGCCAGTAGTGCAACACCGACTACAGACCAGCATCGCCTCACCGTGATGGGTAGCCTGCTAATGTTTTGTGATAAGCGAATAACGCCACTTGCTAATAAGAATAAACAACCCAAAATCACGATTGGGAGATAGACCCAGGAATGAAAATGATGGGGAATATTGACGCCGAATTGTGGCCATTCTTTTATCGACGACAGAATGTTGAATAGGTAAAGCAGACCAAGAGCAAAATAGAAGGGCAACCCGTACCCAATAAGCGATATCACCGATTCGTGGGCTTTGATTGGGCGCATAATGACGAGCGCGAGTAACAAAAATACCAAAAAGAAAAGAGCTGGAGAGAACCACAATGCCGCGAGGGCTAAGACAAATCCGGCGTTGAAAATGGCTCGACTTCGGTCTTGACTTTTTGTAAATCCTAGGGCAATATCGATGCCACCAAGAAGCAGCCAATTCAGCCACAATGGAGCTGAGAAAAAGCCCATAGCAGGATGCAAAGAACTCAAAATAATAAAGACAAGCGACGGCAGGTAATTGGGACTAACCATCAAGCGATGCCTGAGCGCAATGCCGCGCAGATAAAGGCTTTGGCTGAAAATAAAGAGTATCGCAATGAGCGTATAGGCCGCAGGATGATTACCAAAAATTGCTTTGAAAAAATCAAGTACACCATTGTACAATATGGCTCCCGGAATAGGCACAGGCACGATGGCATGAGCCAATGCCTGAAGCTTGAGCACCAGCGTAAGGATGAACAGTATAATGACGGTATATGGACTGTTGGCCCGAAACAGGTGCAGCACGGCGGCTAAAATACGACTTTGGCAAAGCAAATCTGCTTCTTGCGCAAGCAGGGAACCACCAACTCTCGCGCAGAAACCTGCTTTCCTGCTTTGGGTAGCCAGTCAGGGTCGGAAGAGCCGACAGAATATAGTCCATGAGTATCAATCCTACCCGTTGCATCCACGGCTGCAAAAGTGATTTGCGAGCGACGATTATCATAGTCATTGTACAAAAAGCCTAACGAGCCACCGGAATTGATGAAAGTGTAAGATGAAAAGGCGCCGCCATCTTCCTCAGAATATTGGTCTTTGCGAATGAAGGAACTAAACTCTCGATTGCCCGCAGCATCATAAGACAAAGCCACAATGTCTCCGTAATGGTATTCCCGAATGGTTTGGGTGTTCATAAACGGGCTGTAATAGGCACTGTAATATCCACCGTAACCCATTCCTATATTGCGATAAGAGGTGTAATACTCTTCAGCAACTAACACAAATCCACCATCATTTCTGATAATCAACTGCCGACTTTGATAATCATTAAACGCACGACGTTTGCCATGTCCCGTGGCTTCTTTTAGTTTGTCATTGAAGGCTAAAAGCCTTGCGGGACTTGCGTTCAGACTGTCCAGATTCATTTTTGAGAATAACACACCATCGTAACTGCTGTTGCGCTTGTCGGCATAAAAACCTACTGCATAAAGATGCTTGGTGTTGTTATCAATTTTAAAGAAAAGACCGGATGCGAAATTGCCATTGAGGTTGAGGGCATGGCTCGTAAATCTGGTCCCGCCTTTCTCCATTTTCAAAAGCCAAACGCCATCGGAATAACTGTTGCTTCCTGAATTGCTGCTAAGTGGAAGATAAAAGTTACCATCGTTGTCAAGCAGCGCGGGGAGCGGGTTCAAGCTGGATTCACCTTCATATTTTTTCTCGAAATGCCCTTGTTTTTCAAGAAATTCGTTTAGTAGTGAACAGGAAACATTTACGCGCCTGCCTTTACTACTTGCACTGTAAATGGCAATCATCTTCTTGTCTTCGGAAATGGTACTGGAGAAGTAATTGCCACTGGCACCAAAAATGCTTGTGCGGGCATCGTCCAGAATTATCGGCTTGCCTTGAAGCAATCCTTTTGCATTCAATCGGGCGGCATATTGTATGATTTTTCCGCGTTCATTGGCTTGGTAAAGCACAATGATTTTGTCCGGGTAAGTGATGAATTGTGTCTGATAAATCTTTGCCGGAAAAAAGTCTAAAACTACGGTGGCCGTGCGTTTCATGCTGTCGTCATAGGCATCTAGGAAGTAGCCATCGTTGCCAGCGCGGTAGGTGTATAGCTTGCCTTCTACTTTACCAACAACGCTGTAGTCCCCGTTTCGGAAATCAAAATTCTCCGAGCTGGAAAACAGGATTTGCTGTGCAGTTACCTGAATGCTACAAAGAAGGAATAGTAAGCCTGTTAGGAGTTTCATGGCTTCAAAATTAACGGGCGGCTAGTTAGGGGAATGTTGCCAAGGGGGTAAATGTCCGTTGTTTGTTGAAAGAGCTAATTGAATGGAGAGAGATTTTGCGTGAGCGATAGAAACGTTCTTGGCTGCACCGAAATTGCGGTACACTGGAAACATGGTTTTGCAGGAGAGTATCAAGGCAAAAAGCGGATTTGAGTGTATAGTGTAGGATGCGGTAAATCCTCCTGAATCATTTTGATTTTGAGGCATCTTTATACTTTTTGACTCCTTTTATCGTTTTTGGCTTTTAGGACATTTATGTTTCAAAACCACAGTGTCACCTAAATTTTTAAGATTTAATTTCGCGTCTGGCCGTTTTACCCTTGAAAATTGAAATATGCATAGAAAAGTATTAGTCCTGTTTTTGGTAGCATTTAGTTCGCTGCAAGGCTTTGCACAGAAGCGCATCTATGTAAATGAGTATCTCAATATTGGCCTTGGTGGGCGCGGACTCGCCATGGGCGGCGCAGTTGCCAGCTCTGCCAATGACGTGACGGCCGGTTTTTGGAATCCAGCAGGGCTACGATTAATCAAAGACGATTTGCAAGTTGGGCTAATGCACGCCGAGTATTTTGCAGGAAATAGCAAGTACGATTATGCCGGTGTGGCTTTGCCATTGAAGGGAAAAAATAGAACGATTGGTATTTCAGCACTTCGTTTTGCAACGGATGATATTGCCTACACTATAGATTATGTGCAGCCCGATGGTTCGTTTGATGATTCAAAATTGAAGTCTATTTCTGCAGGTGATTATGCTTTTTTACTTTCCTATGCTCAAGACCTCAACATTAAAGGACATCCCGGCATTCAAACCCGTATTGGTGCGAATGCTAAAATCCTTTATCGAAACATTGGAAGTATGGCCAATGCCTGGGGCGCAGGGTTGGATTTGGGTTTGCAAAGTAGCATCGGCAAATGGCGGCTGGGCCTGATGTTGAAGGATATTACGACCACTTACACGGCTTGGAGTTTCCACCTTACTGACCACGAAAAAGAGGTGTTTGGAGCAACGCACAATGAGATTCCTGTGAAGAGTTATGAGGTGATGACACCGCGCATTAATCTGGGAATTGGACGCTACTTTACTAAGGCTGGAAAGGCTATTCAATTGTTGGTGGAAGTAGATGGCGACATTACAACAGACGGGCGCCGGAATACGCTGGTGAGCAATGCTGATTTTAGCCTTGACCCACATGCGGGCTTAGAACTTTCTTACAAAAACATTGTTTATCTGCGGCTTGGAGTTACCAATTTCCAACGCGTATTGGATGATAAAGACACCACCAATCAAGCGAAATACACTTTGTGGCAGCCCAGTGCTGGCGTGGGTTTGCGCATTGCTGGCCTCAATATTGACTATGCTTATACTTCCTTGCAAACGCAAAGCAATCCTTTGTTCAGCCACATCATTTCTGTAAGGTTGGATGTGCAAAATAAACATCGTGCGGCTAAACCTGTAGAACCAGGTACCATTGCTCCGATAGAAACCACCGAAAAGAAACCTGTAAACGCCAAATAACCTTACCTAAAAGATATTCTTATGAAAAAATATTTCTTGCCCCTCTTACTCGTGTTATCATTATCGTGCTTTTTTTCTGAAATAAAAGCCCAGAGCGGACCCTATGGCAATGAATGGATTGATTACAGCAAGACTTATTTCAAGTTTAAAGTGGGTGCAGATGGTATTTGTCAAATCAAGGTTTCGGAGCTTCTTAATGCTGGAATGCCGACATCTGTTCAGGGTGCAAACTTGATAATGTACAGAGACGGTAAGGAAGTGCCGATTTATGTTATTTCCGGGGCGCTGACGGGTAGCGATTCCATAGAATTTTACGGGCTGAAAGCAAAGGGACTTCTAGATAAAGAATTGTATGGCTCATCGCAGGCTCAAGCCAATGATCGAATCTCACTTTTTACGGATACCGCATGCTATTACCTTAGCTACGACAACAATACTAATCACCTCCATTATCAACTTTCGCCACTTGCGGTGTCCGGTGCTCCCAATGCTGGTCAACCAGCTCAACCCTATTTGCTTACTACAGTGGGTAATTATTCAAAAGCAACGTGGATACAGGGGCAGAGCTTGGCTGATAAGGATGAGCTTGTGTCATCGTTGTTTGAAACGGGCGAGGGGTATGTGAATTCACTTGTCAATATTGGTCAGCAGCTTTCAGTTAGTTTGGCCGCCCCCAATTTGGCAGCAGGCTATCCGGGCAACCTCCATACATCGGTAATCAGCAGAGCTTATATCTATTCTCACCAGATAAAAGTTTCAGTAAATGCAACGCCTTTAGCTGATTCCAGCTTCGGGATTTCGGAAACGAAACACTACGACTTAGCTGTGCCTGCGGCTCAACTTTCGGCCAACAACACTATTTCTTTTACGCCAACAGTATTAAGCGCGCCTGGTAGTTATGATAATTATGGTGTGAGTTTTACAGAATTACAATACCCGAGAAATATGGACTTATCTGGGATTGATGAATACAAATTTCAATTGCCTAATAATCCCTTGTGGTATTTAGTGTTTACAAACATGGGTGCATCACGTATTTATGATATCGAGAATGGCTATGTTTCCTATGGTTATACAGATCTTCCGGGGAAAACGCGATTTCTACTTTATCCTGGGCCAAACAGTCCTAAAGATTTCGTTCTTGTAGCTGACTCCAAAATTCGTCCAAAACTAACGCTGGATAAAGTCGTTCATTTCACCGACTATTCCAATGCAGCAAATCAGGGCGATTTTGTTATTATTTCGCATCCCTATTATCACCAATTGGTATCTGGACATGATTACGTGCAAGACTATAGTGATTACCGCAAATCCACTACTGGCGGCGGTCACAGCGTTGTGGTGGCGAATGTTTCGGATCTTTATGATGAGTTTGCCTATGGCTACGATATCCATCCTTTGAGCATCAAACATTTCTTGAAATATGCACTTGATAATTGGTCTAAAAAACCGCAGGATGTATTGTTGTTAGGTCGTGGATTGCTCTATAATCAATATAGAGATTATCAGGCGGCAGTAGGTAACGGGCAATATCCTTATGCCATTGTACCAACCTACGGTAATCCAGGGTCTGATGTAGATTATGTGATGTACGGCGACCAAAATCCCAGAATGCGCATTGGCCGTGTACCTGCTTGGACTCCGGCAGAAGTTGGAGGGTATTTGGATAAGGTTAAAGCCTATGAGGCAGCAGTATTAAGTCCGGCAATTCCGACTGCTGCTACAGAGCTATGGAAAAAGCGAGCCTTGCATGTAGTAGGTTCTTCAGACGCGACGTTACAAGACAGCGTTCTATCTCCTGTCATGATGAAGGCTGCCCAAATCATTGCTGATACACCTACGAACATTGTGACGACGACGATTGCGAAGTCACAAAACACACCTATCCAAATTGCGAATAGTGCTTTATTGAATCAACGTTTGCAGGAGGGTACAATTCTCGCAACTTTCTATGGCCATGGTTCTGAAAATTCCTTTGATTATAACCTTCCAAACCCAATGTCGGATTATACAAACACGCCGCATTTCCCATTCTTCACAGCATTGGGTTGTGATGTAGCGCAGATGTTTACTTTGACTTCTCAAAAATTTCTTGCAGAGCGCTACATATTGGCTCCTACCAGCGGTTCTATCGCTTTTCTTGCCTCGGATAATGTAAGTTTTACCGGCTTTGATGATTATTACCTCTACGCACTTTACAACAGCATTGTACATGGTAATTATGGAGCACCAATAGGCACTCACTACATTGCGGCACACACCTATTTCGGCACTTCCGGCGTGGGGATTCCAAACTATAATTCGGCTCAACTCGAGAGCATGATTTTCAGTGGTGACCCTTCCTTAAAATTACCAGCTCCGCTGAAGCCGGACTATGCCGTGAGCACCGATGGCCTAAGCACCATCCCAATAAATGTCTCGACTTCTCTAGATACTTTTTCTTTGAAAATTATTTCTTACAACCTTGCCAAAGCCATCAAAGATTCGGTATTGGTGAAAGTGGAGCATATTAATCCAAAGGGAGCGGTAAGCACTGTGGGGCAATACACCATCGTCAACCTTGGTTTCAGTGATACCTCTTACCTGAAAGTGCCCATCAGTAAGCTCAACGACATTGGTGTGAACAAATATCGGGTGACTATTGATGCCAATAACCGCTATGACGAAGTAAGCGAATTGAACAATGTAGCAATACTGGACTTGTTTATTTATTCCGACAATCTGGTTCCCATTTACCCCAAAGAATTTGCTATTGTAAATACTCAAGGCGTAACGCTGAAAGCCTCTACCCTCAATGTTTTCCGAAGAAATGGCAACTACCGAATGGAGATTGATACTACCGAATTATTCAATAGTCCACTCAAGCAAAGCACGGCAATAACTAGTCCAGGAGGTGTTATAAAATGGAAGCCAAATATCACCATGACAGACAGTATTGTTTATTATTGGCGAGCCGCTTTTGATTCTACGATTAATGGCAGTTTACTTTGGACCAATAGTTCATTTGTTTATCTCGAGAAAGGCTCTGACGGCTGGAATCAAAGTCATTACTATCAGTACCAAAAGGATAATTCCAGCAGCATGGTACTTTATCCAACCAGGCGCTTTTACTACTCGCCAATCTACCACAAATTGGATGTCTTAAATACGGTTTTAGGGGGCTCGGGTGATTATGATGCTGATGGTGTATATGTGAGAACTTATTGGGACGATATCAAGATTGAACAAACTACTGTTGGGGGCGTAAGGCACGCACTTCAGGTCACCGTTATTGATTCTAACACCGGAAGAATATGGGTGAATGACAACCAGACACCTGGTGCCGCAAATATTGCGGGGACCTATCATGGTATGTACTCCCGGCAGTTTGATATGACTTCTCTGGCTGGTAGAAATTATGCCGCTCATTTTATAGATTCAGTGCCGAATGGCAATTACTTACTCATCCGAAATGTATGGTGGCACAACCTCGTCGCACCATTGTTTGTAGATGGCTGGAAGGCTGATTCTACATCAGCGGGAGGTCTAGGCAATACACTTTACGGCATCCTGGAAAAGAATGGTTTCAACATTATTGATTCCTTCAATCGCGAGCGAGTGTTTGTAATGTTTCGCATCAAAGGCGACCCCAATTACCCCGTCTATCAGGCCATCACTGATTCTTTGACCGACCATATATCGGCCACCTTTAGCATCAAAGGAAAGGACAGTAAAGGCGATTGGAATAGT
>JBDTKK010000046.1:0-5906 GCA_039935335.1 Chitinophagaceae bacterium | reverse complement strand
CTTTATCTTCGCGCTGAAATTAGAAAAGGCAATGATCGAAACGTTTAATCCCGCGATGATAGTGCTGGCAAGGGAGTCAAGAGGCATGAATCAAAAGGAGTTGGCTGAGAAAATCAGCATTTCAGTATCGAATATCAGCAAGATGGAAAATAGCGCACTAACGATAACGCCACCAGTTCTTGAAGAGATTGCAGACGCGACCAATTACCCCACAGAATTTTTCTATCAAAAGACGGACATTATTCCTGACAATCTCGGATACAGAAGACGCCAAGTGGTTTCGCAGAAAATACTCGTGCCTATAAATGCCCAGATCAACATCATACGCCAGCATGTGCAATTCCTCACGAGAGAACTGAAAGTGCCTGTGCCCAAATTGCCTATAATTGATGTGTCAGGCGATGTAACGCCACAAATGGCAGCGAAACAGGTACGCAAGTCGTGGAAGATAAAGGAGGTCGTAATAGCGAATCTCACGCAGTTATTAGAATCTCACAAAGTAGCGATTTCAACGTTCGATTTTAATACTGCGCGTGTGGATAGCCGTAGCATACTGACGGAAGACAATTACCCTTTAATTGTCCATAATCGCAATCACCTCGGCGACAGGCAACGTTTCACATTGGCGCATGAACTGGGACACTTTGTAATGCACACGTTTACAGATTTGAGCGCTGACCGAGACATCACGCACGAAGCCAACCTGTTTGCTGCCGAATTGCTAATGCCTGAGGCACAAATCCGAAAAGACTTTAAGGAATTGCTCACCATAACTCGTTTAGCAGAGCTGAAAAAGAAATGGAATGTTTCAATGATTTCCATCCTTTACCGCGCCGACGACTTAGGTTTTCTAAGCCCTAATCAGAAACACTACCTGATTCGTCAATTTAACGCCTTAAATATCCGCAGACGTGAGCCGGTCGAGTTAGACGTACTTATTGAAAAACCAAAACTGATACGCCAGTTGATTTCAGAATACAAGGCATCGCGTAAGATGAAGACAACTCAGATGGCAGCAACACTCCATCTTACAACGGATGAATTTGTGCAAGTCTATGGCTAACGCCACGATTACACAAATGACAACCAAACACTTAAACCCAAATACAATTAATAGTAACAAGTATGAAACAGGAGACAACCGTGCAGCAAGAGGTAAAACCGACAAACCTAAAACAACTCGCTGGCATTTATGAAGTATCACCAAGAACCATGAAAGGATGGCTTGAACCATTCGTGAGCCAGATTGGTGAGATGATGGGGCGAACGTTCACGCCCAAGCAAATGCGCATCATCTACGACAAGCTCGGTGAGCCTAAGTCAGGATTTACATTTGAAGCAAAGTGAGCCAAGTGAGCCAAAGTGGGAAAAGTTTAGAAAATTGGTGAACGACTAAAAACGTTGGTCTCATTTCGGGAAAGGGCACTAGAAGGGATTAGTAGGTTTATGGCAAAACCCAGAAAAATGAGCCTCAAGATTTTACCTCCCCTAGTCGATCAAGAAAAGAAAGTACGCTACGAAAACAGGTTGCCCTTACAAAAATGCAAGGACTTGCTGATTGAAAAAGCAAAAGCATACACGGATGACCAAGTACTGCAAATCCGCGATTTCCTATATCAACTTGCGGAATTAGACTATCAACTGTTCTACAAGGCTACAAACCAACCAACAAATATCCCATTAAACCCAGTCCAAAACAATGACACAACGGAAAGCAATTATCTATTACCGGGTGAGTACCGACGAGCAGGCTGACGGGTATAGCTTACTTCATCAGGAGGAACGCCTACGCAACTATTGTGAGTTAAACAATATCCTGGTAGTTGGCGCATACCGAGAAGACCATTCGGCAAAAACTTTTGAACGTCCGGAATTTAAAAAGCTGCTAACAGTTTTTAAAAAGAAGACTGGAATGGCAGACTTGTTATTGTTTACAAAGTGGGACAGATTTAGTCGTAATGCAGGGGATGCCTATGGTATGATTAACCAGCTTAAGAAAATGAGCATTGACCCCCAAGCCATTGAGCAACCTTTGAATCTGGACATTCCAGAAAACAAGATGATGCTGGCCTTCTATCTGGCTGCACCGGAAGTTGAGAATGACCGTAGAGCATTAAATGTGATTGTAGGAATGCGTAGAGGTAGGAAAGATGGTCGTTGGCTCGGAATGGCTCCTAAAGGCTATATCAATACGAGAGACGAGCAAAAGAAACCTATCATTGAACCCAACACGAAAACTGCTCCTGTCGTGCAATGGGTATTTGAAGAATTGGCTAAAGGTGTTTGGGAAGCCGAGAGTTTAAGGAAGGAAGCAAACAAGAAGGGTCTTATCGTTAGTAACAGCCAGTTCTACCAGCTAATCCGTAATAAAGTTTATTGCGGTAAGGTTTATATCTGTGCTTGGAAAGAAGAACCTGAGCAGTGGGTTAAAGGAATTCACACCCCAATCATTTCTGAAAGCCTGTTTTATGAAGTGCAGGATGTACTTACAGGGAAAAAGCGGGTGACAGTGGCACGGGGCACTTCCGACGATAGTCTGCCCCTTCGCGGCTTTTTGGTTTGCAAGTGCTGTGGCCGACCTCTAACAGGAAGCGCCGCGAAAGGAAATGGTGGGAGCTATTACTACTACCATTGCCAGAAAGCGACAAAGTGTAAAGAAAGATTCCGGGCAACAGTCGCTCACGAGGTGTTTGAATTGCAGCTTGCCAAGATTAGCGCGAAACCCGAGATTCTGGATTTGTACCACGCTATCCTGAGCGATATCTTCAAGAAGAATGGAGTTAATAAGGGGAAGCAGGTAAAGGAAGTTAGCGCAGAAATAGAGAAGCTAAAATTGCGAATAGCTAATGCGCAATCATTGATGCTCGATGGTGAAATCACTGCCATTGAGTATCGCGAAATCAAAACCGGATTGTTTCCGAAAGTAGAGGGGTTGGAAAGAAAAAAGGTATCTCTTCAAAGTAACGACGAGGATTACCAGCGTTACATTGATGGCGGCTTCGCTGTGCTAAAAAATCTTCCGAAAGCCTTTAGGGACGCGGATTTGCGCCAAAAACAGCACCTGATTGGTTCGATATTCCCAGAAAAGCTCGTCTTTGAAGAAAAAAGTTATCGAACCGTCGAAGCAAATGTAATTCTTGAGCTTATAGCCTTACCCAGCAAGGCTTTCGGCATCCGCAAAAAGGAATTGGCCAGCGATTATGCTGGCCAACCCTATTTGGTAGGGAAGACAGGATTCGAACCTGCGACCTCCTGATCCCGAACCAGGTGCGCTACCGGACTGTGCTACTTCCCTAAATTTCCTCCCTCATACAAGAGTATAAATACGTAAATCTATACCGAGCTTATGTGTGCGAATTGAAACGAAAGTAGTGCATTGATTTGTAAATAGAAGATTGCGGAGTGAAATGCTTATTCTTGGTCGAATCTTAAGTAACTGAACTTACGTGGTACTTAGTTTTTATGCGATAAGTTATGCACAATATACTTGACCTTTATACACACTTTTTGATTGCTTGCCCCAGTCAAGCATCCGCGACGTTTATGAGTTCTGTCACGGAAGGAGCGGTAAGTCCTGATTAGGTTACTCGGATGCTTAGTGGGTTCAAATCCGATTCAAAAGCACTTTAGAAAATGGTAAAACCTCTCTGTGAGATGTACAGAATGACGCTGTACTAATACTAGACGATTTTATTCCAGCTAAACCACATTCGAAGCCAAGCAGTTCTGATAAACTATCACTTTGCCCATTTGGAAAGCCCATTAAGACCCATTTAGCGTTACCCAAGCTTATTTTTTGATTTAGAAGCTCTCGACCAAGCCCAGAGCCGACCTTTTGCTCTTTTAATTTTGCCTTTTGCCTTTTCAATTTTGCCTTTTATTAAAAAAAGCCCCCGTTTCTATTAAAAACGAGGGCTTTAGAAAGTTTGAATTATAAGGTCTTACCTGCTCAATACAAACGGTGCTGAAGCGCGAGCACCATCGGCCATGATGCGGAGCATGTAAGTGCCATTGGAGAGGCTTGTAGGCAGTTTCAGGGCAGTGGTAAAGCCAGTCTTATCGGCAGTCATTTCCTGCACATACACTACTTGTCCTACTGTGTTCATCACCTCTACGCGCAAAGCTGAACCGACATGCGTTGAAGCGATATTCATGCTCAAGGTCAATTGCCCGCTGGTAGGGTTGGGGTACAAACTCATATTGCCCAACCATCCTTGGGTGGTCTGAATTCCGAGTGGCGGATCCATGGCGATATCGTTGGAGCTGACCAACCTTGGTGTAGCACAAATATAATAGCTGTACATCGTAGCGGCAATATGATCTCCGGGAGCAATGGCACTGCTGGTATAAGTATCATTGGTTTCGCCCGGCACATTCACGCCGTTGCGCCGCCATTGGAAGGCAGGTGTAGCGCCGCCACCTGTGTAGGATGCAGAGAAAGTGACCAAGTCGCCCAATTGAACACTGGTGGTAGAAGCCGTGATGCTGATGTTGGGTATCACCGTATTGGTCACCGTAATGCCTACTTTGTTGGAAAGTACATTGAGGGCAGTAGCGCAAACGGCATTGCTGACAAGACCAATGGTGATTGTGTCTTTATTAATCAAACCCGCATCCGTGTAGCTAGTGCTGTTGGCACCAGAAATAATGGATCCATTCTTATACCATTGGTAAATAGGCGCAGTACCCGTACCTACTGAAGTAGTGGTAAAGGTGAGTGGTACGCCTTGGCAAATAGAAATGATAGGCGTGGTATTGATGCTCACCCCTGGCGTAACCGCAGGAATGACCGTAACTGGATAGCTGTTAGATTTTGCAGTAGCCACCGAAGTGCAGCGCAGGCTGGAAGTCATGACCACGCTGATGCTATCACCCGTTTTCAGCAAATTATCGGTATAAGTTTGTCCGGTATAAGGCACATTACTACCGTTCTTCTGCCATTGGTAAGAGGCACCAGTACCGCCATTGGTAGGGGTTGCCGTAAACAAGATAGGAATACCGGCGCATAAAGTACCCGCAGTAGTGTTCACAGATACGGAAGGAGTAACGGTAGGGATGCTGGTAATAGCCTTCATGGAGATAGGTGAATAAGCACAGGGAGCATTGGCTACCACCTGAATATTGCCGCTATTGATACCTGGGAAGACCTGCACCGTAGTATCGGTAGTAGTACCGCTCCAGCCGTTGGGGTAAGACCAGGTGTAGGAAGTAGCACCGGGAACAGGAACAATTTTATAGGTTTGTAAAAAGCCGGAGCAAACAGTGTCCTTACCAGTAATAGTACCCGGATTAGGCAAAGTAGTGATGACGTTTACATACAGTGTCCGTGGCGAGCTGGAAGAGCCGCAACCATTGGTACCGATTACGGAGACAGTGCCACTGGTAGTGTTTACAGTAGTGGTAATGGAGTTGGTAGTGCTGGTGCCCGTCCATCCGGAAGGCATTGTCCAAGTATAGAATTTAGCACCGGCAACAGGTGTTACAGTATAAGTTTGAGAGGTACCACTACACACGTAAGCACTACCCTGAATGGGCGTAGGTACAGCTGGCGGACTACCCAGTGAAAGCACTCTGGATTGAGGAACAGACACACCACAGGAAGAAGTAGCGACTACAGAAATAGTACCTGCGCCGAGCCCTGGTGTAGCAAGGATAGAATTGGTAGTAGAAGTGCCGCTCCAACCCGAAGGGAGCGTCCAAGTATAGGTGGTGCCCACCACATAGGCAACGGCGTAAGTAGCGGTATCACCTGGGCAATACAAAGCTGGGCCGGTGATGGTGCTTGGGATAGGGGCACCAGTGAGTAGGTAATAAGGAGCGCTATAAGTAGTGAGATTGCTGTTGGAACAAGTAACGCCCATGCGGTAATAAGTAGGAGCCAACACTGCACCAGTAGTATAAGAAAG
>JBDTKK010000045.1:0-14736 GCA_039935335.1 Chitinophagaceae bacterium | reverse complement strand
GATGGCTTTAAATAAAGAACAGATTGCGCAGCGCATCGCCCGCGAACTTCAAGACGGATTCTATGTCAATCTGGGAATTGGCATTCCAACATTGGTTGCCAACTACATTCCCGAAGGCATCAGCGTCGTACTTCAATCTGAAAACGGTTTGCTTGGCATGGGCCCCTTTCCTTTTGATGGGGATGAAGATGCAGACATGATTAATGCCGGCAAACAAACCATTACCGAACTGCCCGGCTCTGCCATTTTTGATTCGGCAATGAGCTTTGGGATGATTCGAGAAGGCCGCGTAAACCTTACCGTTTTAGGCGCGATGGAAGTTGCGGAGAATGGTGATATCGCCAACTGGAAAATCCCCGGGAAAATGGTGAAAGGCATGGGTGGTGCTATGGACTTAGTGGCTGCCGCAAAGAACATTATTGTGGCCATGCAACACACCAATCCAAAAGGCCAGAGCAAACTTCTGGCACATTGTAGCTTGCCACTTACTGGCGTGAAATGTGTTCGAAAAATCGTGACTGACCTCGGCGTTTTCTCTATTACAGACGAAGGTTTTCATTGCGATGAGCGCGCGCCTGGTGTAAGTGTTCAAGAGATAAAAGACAAGACAGCAGGGCGTTTGCGCATTGCGGATGATGTACCTGAAATGGTGTTTTGATTATGATTACGATTTACCACAATGGCCGCTGCAGCAAGAGTCGCGGAGCTTTAGAAATCTTGCAAGAAGAAAACATTCCGCATGAAGTACGATGGTATTTGACAGAACCATTGAGTGCGATGGAATTAAAAATATTACTCAAGAAATTGGGTATGAAAGCCGAAGAATTACTTCGGAAAAATGAAACGTTCTACAAAGAAAATTTGAAAGGGAAAGTGCTGAGTGACGCAGCAATCATCAAAGAAATGGTGGACCATCCAGAGTTGATAGAACGCCCAATTGTGGAGAATGGCGATAAGGCTGTAGTGGCCAGGCCGACAGAACGATTACACGAAGTGCTGTAGTGGAATATCTTTGAGGAGCATGAGCAACATCCCGAAAGCCTTACTCCTTTTTTTTATAGGGCTGCTGTGCTTCCATCCGAGCTTTTCTAAAAAGAAAAAAGAACCCATAAAAGGCAATACAGAAAAGGGTTTCATCAATAAGCTGGAGGGCTGTTTGGCCAATAAAGATGCCTATTGCTACATCAGCTTGTGGCCGGATATGGACACGCTTTCCAAAACAATTCTGGAGTACGCCGACAAAAGCTCTCCAGAATACAAGCAGATGCTAACGCTGCAAGACAATCCAGTAGAATTGATGCATGTTGATTCTGTTTTCAAAGCCAATCTTAAAAAATCCTTCGATGATTTAATTGCTGATGGCGAGGGAAAAGGTATTCATTGGGAGACGATAATACCGCAACGGTATGAGCTAATCAAGCTCCGAGAAACGCGCAACACACTCAATGAAAAGCTTGCCCCTACTCGCTTTGTGGGCTATTTGTTTTTTGGCGACCTCAATAGTGGACGATCTTACGCCCTACAAGTGGGAGAGATTTTGCAAATCAAGAATGAATGGTATGGCGGGCGGCTGGGAGAAGTGTTTGAAGGCACCACCCGAGATGAATGGGAGCAAGCACGGAAGCAGGCAATCGAGGATAGAAAACACCCAAAACCGACGAGCGATTCGGCAACAATCATTGTTCCGGAAGCGGAGCAAGAAGCTGCCGCAGCAAAGCCTTTGCGACAAATTGTGGACAGGAAATTCTACGCCGGCATGTTTGACAATGACATCCCTGTAACCCTCTACATTCGCTCTCTGCGCGGCGATTGCCCCGGAGGTGTTTGCGCCTGGGAGGCCATTTACAAATTCGGAGACCAAGATGGGGTGATACCGCTAGAGGTCACAAAATCAGAAGATGGAAAATGGCATTTTACAGAAATTCCAGCCAATGCAGTGATGGAACTAAGCTTGAAAGAAGGCGTGCTCACAGGCACTTGGCTTTCGGCTGATGACCAGACAGGCTACGATGTGAAACTCACAGAGCTTCCCGCGTCGGCTAAAAAAACAGAGCGTTTGGATAGGTTGCTGGAGCAAGCACTCGGCAAGCATTAGGCTATCTGTAGATTGATTTTTTAACCTTGAGCTTTGAATTTAGGGCTGTAATCTTGAAGGCTCAATAAGCAACTACAACCGAGTTGCGGTTTGAATTGCTACTCAGCTTTTAAAGCATTCCCTGCGATATCCTCAAGGAATTGTCTTCCTATTTTTCAACAAAAGAATGAATCAAGCACCTACTATAAATACACTCGGCGAGCTGCGTGCATCGGGCTACCAACCCAAATCCGTAAAGGATGAAGTGCGGCAAAACCTCATCAACGCCATTCGAAATAAAACCAATCCTTTTCAGGGGATTATTGGCTACGAAGACAGTGTTATTCCTGATGTAGAACGCGCCTTACTGTCGAGGCACAACATACTTTTCCTTGGCCTCCGAGGACAAGCAAAAACCAAGATGGCCCGGGAGATGACTTCCTTGCTGGATGAATGGATTCCTGTGGTGGCTGACTCTGATATTAATGACGACCCTTTTCGCCCAATCTCGCACTACGCGCGGGTTACCGTCGCAGAACAAGGCGACGATACGCCTATTGAATGGCTGCACAGAAGTGCCCGTTATGGTGAGAAATTAGCCACGCCAGATGTTAGCGTTGCAGACCTTATTGGTGATGTAGATCCTATCAAAGCAGCCAATCTTCGGCTAAGTTTTGCCGACGAAAGAGTGTTGCATTTTGGCATCATACCGCGTTCGCACCGAGGCATTTTTGTGATCAACGAATTGCCCGATTTGCAGGCAAGAATTCAAGTTTCCCTCTTCAATATTTTGCAAGAAGGCGACATTCAGATTCGAGGCTTCAAACTCCGCTTGCCGCTCGATATTCTCTTTGTGTTTACCGCCAATCCAGAAGATTACACCAACCGAGGTTCCATCGTAACTCCGCTGAAGGACAGAATAGAAAGCCAGATTATCACGCACTATCCCAAAACAGTGGAATTGAGTCAGGCCATAACCGAGCAAGAAGCAGATATTTTGCCCGAACAATTCGCGCGTGTGGAAGTGCCCGATTTATGTCGTTTATTGGTGGAGCAAATAGCCATGGAAGCGCGTAAGAGCGAGTATGTGGACCAAAAAAGTGGAGTGTCCGCACGCCTAACAATTGCCGCGTTCGAAAACCTTGTGAGCACTGCCGAACGTAGAGCTTTGCTGGAAGGTGTGGACAAAACGATGATGCGCATTGCCGATTTTGCTGGGGTCATTCCAGGCATCACCGGCAAGATAGAATTAGTGTATGAAGGCGAAATGGAAGGACCTGCAAATGTTGCTTGGAGGCTGATGGGGCAAGCCATTCGAAGCGTGTTTATCCAATATTTCCCCGACCCTGCATCGTTCAAAAAACCGACAGGAAAGGCCGCAGCAGCAGGCGCAAAGCCAAAGCCCAATCCTTACATGCCCATCATAGATTGGTTTGGCAAAGGACATGAATTGACGATGCTGCAATCTGCCAACGCTGCGGCTTATCATGAGCATTTATACTCTGTTGATGGTTTATACGCTGCGGTAAAATCTTTCTACCCCAAAGCAGATGAACACCAATGCGCCTTGCTCATGGAGTTTGTGTTACATGGCCTTGCCGAGTTTTCTTTGATAAGTAAGAAGGGTATAGAAACAGGAGGTTATGCCTTTGGCGATATCTTAGGAAGTATGCTGGACATGGGTTTTGATGATGAGGAAGACGACCTTTAAAGTCTTATTCCTCTCCCTGAAAATTCAAGCCAAAATCCATCCGTTTCTAAATTTCCTCGACCTTTAAATTATGCAACTTTCGATAGTCGTAGCTGTAGCTGATGATGGTGCCATCGGCAGAAAGGGTCAACTGCCTTGGTATCTCCCTGCAGACCTGAAATTCTTCAAAGGAAGAACGAAAAGTAAACCCATCATTATGGGTCGGCACACTTTCGAATCTTTAGGGAAACCGCTTAAAGACCGGTTCAATATTGTGCTAAGCCATAGCTTGAAGGAAGCGCCGGAAGGGACTTATCTCTGTACCGATTTGGAGGAAGCAATTATGGCAGCCGAAAAGGAAGGATTTGCGGAAGCTTGCGTCATTGGCGGCTCGTCTGTATTTGCAGAAGCCGCGCGGGTAGCGGATATCCTGTACATCACGCGGGTACACACCACAGTGCCTGATGCGGATACTTTCTTTCCGGAGTTAGACATGCATCCTTGGACTTTAACTTGGGAAGAAGCGCATGATGTGGACGAAAAAAACAAAATCCCTTACACTTTTCAACGCTGGGAAAGGAAATCGTGAGCTGGTTTTCCACTAAGGAATATTGGAAGTATTTGTGCCAGGCTAAAGGTCGGCATGGTGTGCATTCGCCGCTAGTTTATACCTTGGTAGATGTTGGCTTGAGGAAGCAACTGCCGAAGGGAAAATTGCAAAGCCTATATAAAAATGAAGCGGGAGCAGTATGGGATTCAACTGATTTATTGGAGAGGATTGCTGAACATTTTCAGTTTTCAGAAATAAAAAATTGGGCGCAGAAGCTGGCGTTTTCGAACTTTAAAAACGGGAATACCGAGCGCGATACATCCTTCGATACTTTCTTCGACTTCAGTGCAAATTCTCCAAAAGACGTTTTGAATTTCTTCCAAAAAAATGCCTCCATTTTTCGAGAACAAGATGCCCTTTGCATGGGGAATATGCACCAAAGCAAAGAGTCCTTAGCTTCTTGGAAAACCTTGCAAGACCAGCCACAAGTCACGCTTTCACTGGATTTCTATTCCGTAGGAATTCTGTTTTTTTCCAAGAAAATAAAAGAGAAGCAGCATTTTATCCTGCGGTCGTAGGGCGTAATTCTATTTCTTAAAAAAGCACGCCATTCTCTGGCAAGCCCATTCTAAAACTTCTGCGATGAAGGGGAGAAATGCCGTGCTGTAAAATCGCCTCCCGATGTACTTTGGTACCATAGCCTTTATTGTCATTCCAGGAATATTGTGGGTAGCGTGTATGCATTTGCAGCATGTGTTCATCGCGGTGTGTTTTGGCCAATACACTGGCGGCCGCTATGGACGCATAAAGCGCGTCTCCACCAATGATGCAGTGATGTGGAATGCCAGGATAGGCTTTGAATTTGTTGCCGTCTATCAACAAACACTCTGGCATTTGTGAAAGCGCTTTTACGGCAAGATGCATGGCTTTTACAGCCGCCCAAAGGATGTTTAGTTTGTCTATTTCCTCAATATCCACTTGTGCAACGGCCCAAGTTATGGCTTGCTTTTCTATCAATGGTCGAAGCGTTTCTCTTTGCGTAGCGGTTATTTGTTTGCTATCGTTGAGAAAGGGGAGTCGATACCGCTTTGGAAGAATGACGGCCGCTGCAAACACAGGCCCAGCAAGGCATCCACGACCAGCTTCGTCGCAGCCTGCTTCTAATATTCCTTTAGTAAATGAATGTTTCAAACCCATTTTTTAAAACAAAAAAACCGAGTCAAGGTATCCTCATTCAAAAATAAGGAGCAAAAAAAACCTTCCAATTTGGAAGGTTTAAAAAAGATTATTGACGGGTGAAGCGCCTTGTGGCGACTACATGCCCCTGAGAATTCATGAGGCGGATGAAGTAAATACCGTTTGGCATATCAACCAACTGAATTTTGGCACTGGTAGAACTGCTTGTACGGTAGAGCGGACCTACCATTTTACCAATCAGGTTGAAAACGGCAATCGTGCGAACGTCTGCATTTCTATTGAATAATACATTGATGGCATCACGGGCAGGGTTGGGGTAAAGCGTTACATCATCTGAAGAAGTAATGGTGGTTGTAACTCCTGTTGCATTTTTGAAGCCAATGAAATACAAGTTGGTTGAGTAAGAGCCTGCAAGGTCTCTAGCATTTACTTTAATCCAAGATGAAGTACCATTCGCAGCCGCTGTACACTCGTACAGTGCATGAAAATCTTCATAGCTTGGTCCGTACTTTAATGAAGTCTGAGCGACCCCACCTCCATTCAACAAAAAACCCTTAGGAGGATTAGCAACGGCATCATTGGTTATACAAGTATTGTTATCACAAATACCAGTAAAAGCCCAATTAGGATCCAAATGAGAATCCGTTACTTTCCAAGTAACAATCACTGAATCGGATGATGCACTTTTGATTCTATTGTAGATGGTCAGTTCACCTCCGCCGCCAGTATAAGTAGCATTAGCCGAGTCTGTCCCATTTTGTGTGACGAAAGTTTGAGCGTTCCCCGCAAAAGGAAGCAGGGCAATAGATAAAGCAAGTATAGCGTTTCTCATGAGAATAGTTTTTTACAAATTATACGGCAAGGTATCATTTTTTGCAGGATAAATCTAATAATCGAACCAAGAAAAAGAACATTTTGCAAAGCGTTTGCTAAGTCAAGTTCGTACTTTGCCAACTCTTTACGTTACCAATACAACTCCTATGCCCAAAAGCCCAAAACGCTCCTTTAAAAATCCTAAAAATTGGATTGCCTTAGGAATTGTTGTTATCGCACTCGGCTTTTTCATTCAAGGGAAAAATGATCGTTCATTCTTCGAAGTTTCGAAAAACCTTGAGATTTATGCGAATGTCCTAAAAGAACTGAACACCTATTATGTGGATGAAATTGAGCCTGGGAAACTCACCAAAGTTGGTATTGATGCTATGCTCGACGACTTAGACCCTTATACCAATTACATCACGGAGAGCGATATTGAGGGTTATGAATTTATGACTACCGGGCGGTACGGCGGCATTGGTGCAACGATGCGTAGAAAAGACGACCAAGTTTACATTGGCGATGTGTATGAAAATAGTCCTTCACAGAAGGCTGGACTACGCCCGGGCGACCTGTTGATAAGCATTGACAATGAACAAATAAAAGGCAGAGGCGTAGATGACATCAGCTCACTATTAAAGGGTTCGCCCGGCACGCAGGTTTCCTTGAAAGTAAAAGATGCGTTGACCGGAGAAGAGGTGGTGAAATTGATAACTCGGGGAGAAATCGAGCTTTCCTCTGTGCCTTATGCTGGCTTAGTGGGGCCAGATAAGAACATTGCTTTTGTGCGGCTCACGCAATTCACCCCCAACTGCGGACGCTTGGTGCGGGATGCTTTAGACAGTTTAAAAACAGCAAAACCGGACATGAAAGGTGTGGTGTTGGATTTGAGAAATAATCCCGGTGGGCTGCTGGATGAAGCGGTGAATGTTTGCAACATTTTTACAGAAAGAGGACAGCTTGTGGTGAGCACTAAAGGCAAGATGAAAGATTGGGATAAAGATTTCAAAACTGAAGGCCCAGCTTGGGATACAAAAATCCCACTGACCGTTTTAGTGAATCGCCATTCTGCATCCGCTTCAGAGATTGTGGCAGGCACCATGCAGGACTTAGACCGCGGTGTGATAATTGGCGAACGTACTTATGGGAAAGGTCTCGTACAGACCACGCGGCCTTTAGGCTACAATGCCCGCCTGAAGCTTACTACAGCCCGATATTACACCCCTAGCGGTCGTTGCATTCAGGCGCTTGACTATGCTCATCGTCATGCAGACGGTAGCGTTGGCCGCATACCGGATTCGCTGAAACAATCCTACAAAACAAAAGGTGGACGATTGGTGAAAGGTGGCGGCGGTGTGGACGTTGATGTGGAAGTGAAAGACCCAGTAACGAGCAGATTGGCCATCACACTTTACTCAAAGAATTTCCTGTTCGATTACGCAACTATCTATCAACGCAAGCACAAAGCACCAACAGACGCAACAACTTTTGCTCTTTCTACTCCAGATTGGAATGAGTTCACCAAATGGCTGGACACTAAAGATTATTCCTACAAAACGGCTACTGAAATAGGATTGGATAGCTTACAGCAAACAGCCATCCGCGAAAAATATTATGATGCTGCTAAATCAGAATTTGCAGCGTTACGCACAAAAGTTGGCCACGATAAAAAGATGGATTTGGTGAAAAATCAGGCAGAAGTGAAAGAGATGCTGGAGAGCGAAATCATCTCGCGATACTATTACCTGAAAGGAAGGATTGCCAATAGTTTGCAGTACGATTTGGAGCTGACAAAAGCAATTTCTATCCTCAATGCACCGACGAATTATTCGGCACTGCTCGAGAAGAAATAATCAACGAACCAACGTTGCATAGGCAAGCGTTCGTCTCGTACTATTCCGGCAAAACTTGAAACCGCAGCAAGAAATATCAAGCTGGCAAGAAAACCTATTTAGTATTCGCCAAAATCTTAGCAGACTTCATCTTGCAAACAAGAAAAGCCAATTATGGCCTTTGCCTCCTTTTTACCAAAGTATGGTTTTTGTAGTCTAACAGAGAATTCGGTTTCTAGACGTCCACAAGTGAAAAATCCCAGGCTATTTCCAATTCTCTGCACAATCCTTTTATGCCTTACGGCAAAGCATAGTTTCGCGCAAAATGTAATCAAAGAAACTGATAGCGGCTCCTGTCCTATTACACTAAAGAAACAACCCTTCGCTAACAACCTCCTGCAACAAGCTTGGAACTCTATCCAAAAAAATAAAGGAGATACCTGCTCCGACGACCCCGAAACACAAGTCCTCAACTTTCCTGCCGAAGCCTTCTTCACGCCCTTCGCCGGAAAAATTATTAGGCATATCGAAATCTCAAGGTTGGGTTTCAACCAACTCCTTTCTGATACCAGCTCCAGAATAACCAGCTTCGCTGCACATGCCGCCACAGATCTTCACGCTACGACAAAAAAGTGGGTGATTCGGAATAACCTATTTCAAAAAGAAGGGAGCAGATTGAACCCCTACATCATGGCGGACAACGAACGCTACTTGCGGACTTTAGACTACCTACAAGATGCTCGAATCTTTGTACGCTCGGTACCGGAATCTCCAGATTCCGTCGACCTATATATAGTAACAAAGGACGTGTTTTCCATCAAACTCGTAATTGACAATGACGGCTACAACGCAGGCCGAGCAAGGCTTTCAGAGAATAATTTCCTAGGGATGGGGCAAAGGATTCAAGGTACCATGCTCTACAACAATACCCGCGACCCAAAATTCGGCTACGGCTTTGAATACAATAAAAACAACATCGGCGGTACCTTCATCAACGGTAATCTTTCGTACAACAATATTGACATTGGCCGCAGCCTTGGCTATGAACCGGAAGCCGCTACTTCCCTTCTGCTATTGCGTCCGCTTCCATCGCCCTACGACTACTACGCCGGCGGCCTAGAAATCAGCACCAATAAGGCTTTGAACGTTTATCGAGACACCGGATTCTACGCCTATACCTACAATATTTATGACCTCTGGGGCGGTTACAATCTTTCCCTCCATCACATCATGACGCACGATTCTTCCATCCGCGACCGGAAGTTTCTGTCGCTACGCTATTTCCAACAAAAATTCATTGAAGGGCCAGCCAGTTTCCAAGAACGATTTGACCCGGTGTACAATGATATCCAAGCCATACTGGCGCAGCTTACTTTCTTCAAGCAAAACTTCATCAAAACACAATACATCTATGGCTTCGGCATCACCGAAGATGTGCCCTATGGCTACAATGTTTCTGTGACTGGTGGGTGGTGGAAACAACGCGGGTTGGAACGACCTTATGCCGGCTTCGTGGGAGACTATTATACCACCAATAAAAACGGGGCATTCTGCCAATATTACCTACGAACGGGGGGGTTTCTTGATGGAGGCAAGAAACTCGATGATGCGACATTCATGTTGGGTCTTAGCCGATTTAGCAGGCTCTTTTTCGCCAGACCGGATGTCAAAATCCGCCTGTATTTCCGCGCCACTTATGCCCGCATTTTCAACCCGCTCACCTATGAGCCTTTGCGCATCAACAACACCTATGGTTTGCGCGATTTTGGCAGTGATAGTGCACAAGGAAATGAACGCATTTCTGCCCAAACGGAAACGATTTTCTACACGCGATACAAACCTCTCGGCTTCCGACTTGCTCCCTTCGTTTTTGTAGATGGCGCTCTATTGAGAACTGCTCTCAATTCCTTTAGAGATGCGAATTTTTACTCTGGTTTTGGAGGCGGAATCCGAATGCGTAATGAAAACCTCATCTTTGGTACCATCGAAATAAAAGCCGGTTTCTTTCCAAGAAATGTACCAGGCCAGGCTTCCTTCAAATTCCTCATCTCTTCAGAACTTCGATATCGTTACCAAACCACTTATATCCACGCGCCGGATATTGTGCGACTGAATACCGATAATTGGTGATGCTATTTCCCCACGAACACCTTTCCATTTTTTAGAGATGCTGCTATGACGAGGGCTTTTTCAAAAGCGGCTATTTTTGCTCCCATTTATTGTCACCCAAAGCCGATTTCAGCTTCTATCCTCTGCCTTATGAGTTTGCCTTTGTACCCTTTTCCAATAAGTAAAAACCTGCAACTCCAAGATACTTTGGGCGTGTGCGCCGACGGCGCACCGCGCTTTTCGCTCCAATCTTTGCGCCCTACCGGGACGCAAAGGATTTCCGCTACAATCGCTCACGCAGCACCAAAGCCACACCATCCATTCCACAACCAGTTCTTGAAATTCATTGCCGTCATCACGCTGGCGATGCTTTTCTTTTTGCCTTCGGCTAAGGCGCAACAACAGCGCATCACCAAGCCCGGAGAAATACTATTGGCCATGCAAAAGCTCAAAGTTGTAGGCTCAGTGCTCTACATCGCTGCCCACCCTGATGATGAGAATACAAGACTCCTCGCCTACCTCGCCAATGAAAAGAAATTGCGCACCGGATATCTCTCCCTAACCCGCGGTGATGGCGGCCAAAACCTAATCGGTACCGAACAGGGAGATGCACTTGGATTGCTTAGAACACAGGAACTTTTAGCAGCAAGAAGAACAGATGGCGCAGAGCAATTTTTCACCCGAGCCAACGATTTTGGCTATTCCAAAAGTCCCGAAGAAACCTTCAGCATTTGGAATAAAAACCTTGTACTGGCCGATGTGGTTTGGACTATCCGACGCTTCCGTCCGGACGTAATTATCACCCGCTTCCCCACTACTGGCGAAGGCGGACATGGGCATCATACAGCCTCTGCAATCCTCGCCTCCGAAGCCTTCTTAGAAGCCGGTGACCCCACAAAATTCCCAGAGCAATTGAAGTATGTGAGCGTGTGGCAACCCCGCCGACTTTTCTGGAACACCTTCAAATTCGGGAGCATTAATACCACTGCCGAAAACCAAATAAAGATAGACGTTGGTGGCTTCAACCCATTGCTGGGCGAGGGTTATGGCGAAATGGCCGCCGAGAGTAGGAGCAACCATAAAAGTCAGGGATTCGGCACGGCAAAAACGAGAGGAGAGCAAACAGAATACTTCAAACTCATCAAAGGCGATAGCATGGCTGGTAGCCTGTTTGCAGGAATAGTTCAAGACTGGTCAAGATTTCCTGGAACGCAAAAATTGGCTGCTGATATCAACCAAGCGGTAAGTGATTTTAAGGCTGCACAACCTGCTCATTCCTTACCCGAATTATTGAACATTTACAAAGACCTGAATACCCTAAAAGCAACTGAACCCGGTCTTCGGAATTATCAAGACTTGAAATTGAATGAAGTCAAGAATATCCTCGTAGCTGCTGCTGGAATGTGGCTGGAAGCCGATGCTAGTAAATATTTTGGTGTACCGGGACAAAGCGTAGAAATTAAAGCCGAAGCCATTGCACAAACCACCAAGGACGCGGTTCTTGCGGGAATTGAATTCCCCATGAACCAGGATAGCACTATGAACTTACCCATGCAGCAAGAGCATTTTTATACCTTCTCGCACACCATGAACATCCCAAAGGACGCTTCTTATTCCGACCCTTATTGGCTGCGCAAGCCACACCCGGTGGCCAATTATATAGTGAGCAACCAACGCTTAATCGGGCAGCCGGAAAACGAAGACGGGCCAAGTGTTTCCTTTAAAATAAAAATGCAAGAGCAAAGCTTCGACATTCAGCGAAAGGTTGTTTATAAAAGTGTAGATCCAGTGAGAGCTGAAGTCTATCGTCCTTTTGAAATCTTACCGCCCGTCACCATCGAACTTTCCGACAAAGTGATTGTGTCCAATGATGCGGCTCCAAGGAAACTTTTGCTGCGCATTACCGCATATGCGGACAACCAAAAAGGAAAACTAATCGTGACCGCGCCCGAGGGTTGGCAGGTGAGTTTGGCACAATCCGAAATCAATATTGCCAAAGCGGGAGACGAAGCTGATATTGCTGTAAGCATCACCAGTAGCGCTTCTGCAAAGAATGGCGATCTACATGCCAGCGTGATGATGGACGGAAAAAATTACCACAAAAGCATCCACAGAATCAGTTACGACCATGTGCCGTATCAATTCTTCCTGCAAGATGCAGATGCAAAATTGGTGCGAGTTGATTTGAAAAAACGAGGTAATAACATTGGGTACATTCCCGGCGCAGGCGATGAAGTACCTGCGAGCTTGCAGCAGATTGGCTATAAGGTTACGATGCTGACAGACGACATGCTGGCCAATGCCGACCTCAGCAAATACGATGCAATTGTGGCCGGTATTCGGGCTTATAATGTGAATGAAAAATTGCCGCTTTACAAAGATCGTCTGATGAAGTATGTGGAAGATGGCGGCAACTATATTGTGCAATACAACACCAATTCCCGCCTCGGGCCATTGACTGCAAAGCTTGGCCCATGGCCATTTTCAGTGACCAGCAAGCGCGTGACTGACGAGAATGCAACCGTCACCTTCCTCAATCCAAAAGCTCCGGTTTTAAACGAGCCCAACAAAATTACACAGGCTGATTTCAAGGATTGGATACAGGAACGAGGCACCTACTTTGCTGGAGATATTGACCCACGCTATGAAAAGGTTTTCTCCATGCACGACATCCATGAAGCACCCGAAGAAGGAAGCCTCATCATTGGGAAATATGGCAAAGGGAATTTCGTTTATGCCGGAATTGTGTTTTTCAGAGAATTACCCGCTGGCGTTCCAGGCGCTTACCGTCTGTTTGCCAACTTATTGAGTTTGCCTAAAAACTAAGTGCAATCGCCAAAATTCTTAACTAGAAAACTCACTTAAAAACGTAATTAATCAATCTCATTTCGTCATCAATCCGTCGATAGCCGTTCCCTATCTTTGGCCGAATCAACAATTCCCCTTTTTCCTGAAATAACACCATGCGCTTTATAGTAACCTCCACTTCTCTACTTAAAAACCTCCAGCAAATAGGAGGTGTGATATCCAGCAATACCGTCCTTTCTGTCCTCGAAGATTTCCTTTTTGAACTCAATGGCAATACGCTTAGCCTCACGGCAACCGACCTCGAAACCATGATGCGTGTGCAGATGGATGTGAGCGAAGCACAAGACGATGGCCGAATTTGTATTCCTTCAAAAATCCTTTTAGAATACCTGAAAAACCTTCCGGAACAGCCCATCACGTTTAGCATCAATGAGCAGGAATTGAGCGTGGAAATGTCTTCTTCCGTAGGTAAGTATAAGATAGGCGGCGAAAGAGCGGATGATTTCCCGAAAGAGCCCGCAGCCGACAATGCAACGATATTCCACATGCCCTCCATTGCTTTAATTGAGAGTATTAATAAGACGCTTTTTGCCGCCAGCACAGATACCATTCGACCTGCCATGACGGGCGTATTATTCGAGCTTACTCCAGAGTCCGTAACGTTCGTTGCTACCGATGCGCACCGCCTGGTGAAGTTTACCAGGAAGGATGTAAACCCGCCTTCTCAAGATAGTATTGTGGTGCCGCGCAAACCGCTACAACAGCTTCGCAACACCTTGCCAAACGACTCTACAGAGCTTACATTGTCCTATAATACAAGCCACCTTTTTGTTGATACCGGAAGATTGAATCTTAGCTGTCGCCTCATTGATGCTCGCTTTCCGGATTACAAAGCTGTGATACCCACCGACAATCCTTATAAACTTTCCGTGAACCGTGCCGATTTTATGAGTGCGCTCCGCCGGGTGAGTGTATTTGCCAATAAAACAACAAGCCAAGTGGTACTTGATATCAATGGCAACGATTTGAAGCTTTCTGCGCAAGACGTTGACTTTGCTTACGAAGGCAAAGAACACCTGCCTTGCAGCTACACAGGCGAGGATATGAAAATTGCTTTCAACGCCCGGCTAATGGTAGAAATGATTAACAATATGGAAGGCGATGATGTTCAGCTTGAGCTAAGTACGCCCAACCGCGCAGGCATCTTCCGCCCTATTGAACCGACCGAATCCATTGACGAACTCATGCTGCTGATGCCTTTGATGGTAGGCATATAGCAGCCCCAAATCTTATTGCGTAGAACTCCGGTAAGGATAGAAATCATCACGATTCACCGTGATGATTCTTTGTGTTTCGGAATAGGCCGGATTGGGATAAAACGGCGTGGTGTGGTCGTCTATATAAACCCTATCAAGTCGCGGAAGATTGGCCAAAGAACTTGGCAATATCAAAACACCGCACCGCACCACATCTAGCTCCTGCATGGCTGTAAGGTTGCCAAGCGATTCCGGCAGGCGGGAAAAGGAATTCCTGGCGAGATAAAGGAATTTGAGCTTCTTCAATTGGCCAATACAATTAGGAAGTGCTTGCAGGCTGTTGTTGCTCAAGTCCAATAATTCCAGCTTCGATAAAGCACAGATGGAGTTGGGTACTTCGTAGA
>JBDTKK010000044.1:0-7702 GCA_039935335.1 Chitinophagaceae bacterium | reverse complement strand
ATATCAGCTTGACGCCTGCTTTTAGCACTTCCAATATTTTATTGTTGGAGCAAGGTGGCGTTTATGCGGTCGCTAATTTACGTGGCGGTGGCGAGTATGGCGACAAATGGCATGATGCGGGCACGAAGCTTCACAAGCAAAATGTGTTTGATGATTTCTTCGCTGCTGCGGAATATTTAGTGAATAGTAAATACACCGACACCAAGCATTTGGCCATCTCCGGCGCATCAAATGGAGGCTTATTAGTAGGTGCAACCATCACGCAACATCCGGAGTATTTCAAAGTAGCCTTTCCTCAAGTAGGCGTGTTGGATATGCTACGCTACAACAAGTTTACAGCAGGAGCAGGGTGGGCTTATGATTATGGTACTGCCGAGGACAGTAAAGAAATGTTCGATTACTTGTTGAAATATTCGCCCGACCAAAATGTGCGCAAAGGAACTTGCTACCCAGCTACTCTGGTAATGACTGGAGACCATGACGATCGCGTGGTTCCGGCGCATTCTTTCAAGTTTGCCAGCGAACTGCAAGCTGCTCAAAGTTGCGACAATCCTGTCCTCATTCGTATTGAAACGAAAGCGGGTCACGGTGCTGGAAAGCCCACCAGTATGCTGATTGACGAACAAGCCGACAAATGGGCCTTTTTGTTTTGGAACATGAATGTGCCTTACAAGAAATAGAAAATTCGGGCTTTCTGGAAAGAGATTTCTTTTTAGAATGCCCGCTCTATTCCTATCAGATAACGCAACGCGAAATACTCCGGATTGTTGAACGCAGGACGGTTCAAGAATAGCGGCAAATCAACACGAATAGTAAATGGTTTTGCTTGTACAAAAGGTCCAAACTTCTTAATTGTTGCTGCGAAACCTAGTCCAGCATCTACGTGTATATCGCTCCACATTTGGGTGGGGATAATCTGCGTAAAATCCGCCGGAGCAAACCGGCTCAATTCAATAATTCCTGCATCAGCAAAGAGATAAGAACTGATGTGCAGCCAATTTCTTGTTGCTTTTGGTGTAAGCGGAATGAGTCTTTCAAAATCCAACTCGCCATTAGCACTCACACCACTTCTTCCTTTGTAGCCGATGAGCTGCTCTCCGTCCCGAATATCGGGTTGAAAATAGCCCGAATATCCACGAAGATTTAGGCCACCGCCTTGCTGGAAATGGGTTGGCTCGTAAGCAGAAACGCCGCGCCAGTCGCTGTTATCAGGTACAAAGCCCACACTTCGCGTAAACTTATTTTCCATCAAATCTTCAGGGTTTGCACCACCGGCAAACAGAGCGGATTCATAGGGAATTTCAGTGCCCGTTCCGTATCGACCAAAGAAGCGTGTGTGCAAGACCAATTTCCTGAAATAATGGTTGTTCAAAAGCTCTGCTTCCACATAACTGTAATTGAAGGCATCGCTACGATTGCCACCAAAAAAAGGAGCGCGGAAAAGCATTCTAAATTGGCCATTTCCTTTGGGATAACTGTAGGAAGAATTGTAGGAAAGATTGGCCGTAGAATTCGGGCGTTCCTTTGTGCTGCTCCATTCTTTTGGGGAAATCAGGTAGTCCAAATCATCGCTAGTCTCTCGCGAAAATATCTGCCAATGAAGCCCTAACGAACTGTTCGAATTCAGTTGATAATCTCCTCCAACTTTCAAATAAGTCAGTCCATCCAAAATGCGTTCGTTGAAGCCTAGAACCAATGCAGGCAAGGATTTCAATGGAGTAGCGAGATTAAATATTCCACTGAATGGACGATAATGTTTGTACCAACTTTCGCCACTGGCACGCCAATAAGGCTCTTGCTGGAGTAAATGAGAATTCCACCAAACGGTTAAATCCAACTGATGTAGAAAATCGAGGTAGGAGCCTTCAACATGCAGGCCAAGTTTAAGTCCATCCACAGCATTACCCCAGATGTCTGGACGAACCCAAACTCGCGAATGCCGACGGTCAAACGTGTGACCAATACCAGCGTCAAATTTCACAATAGAGCCACCATTAAAATAGTTGTTGCTCCAATCTCTATCGGCAAGCCGATAACTGGTATCAATTTGCACAGAACGCAAGCCTGACGGCACTTCCACCCGAGCGGTATAGCGTGGATTAATTTTACTCCAGCCGTACCATTTGCCCAATTTTATAGCATCAGTTTCTTTGGAAAACCAAGTGTTGGGGATGTAATAACTCTGCTTGCTGCCGTCTTTTCCTGTAACCGTAAAATCTATCGGCATTTGGGATTTCCCCTCGCGACTAAAACTGACATCCCAAGTTTTTGGAACACTTTTCACCCGCTTTACGTTGTCGATACTGTAGTCAATCGACTTTGTTGTTTCCAGCCATTCATCAAAAAACCAGTTGAGATCCACATGGGTAAATTGAATGATGCTTGCCCGAAAATCGCTGAAGTAAGGATGGGCAAAACGCCATTGCAGGAAATAATGCCGAAAGGCTTGCTGGAAAAGGGAATCACCCAAAACGTACTGGAGATTGTAGAGCATCGAAGCCGTTTTAAAATACACTGAACGATAACCACCTTCATGCCCCAAAGCATCATGGAAATCGTTGGAATGCGTGTTGAGCGGCATGTCCGTTTTGTGCAAAGCATCAACGGTATAGGAGTTAAGCACATGCCTGTCCATCACCAATGAAGGCTCGGTGAATCGATTCAGAAAAGCAGGTTTCAATTTTGCAGGTTGTAGGGTATCACCATCAATTTTGCGCAAGCCCCAGGAAGTAAGGAATTGCGTGAAACCCTCATCCAGCGCAGCTCTATAGGTTTCGTTGCTGCCCACCATTCCATAAAACCAATTGTGCCCAATCTCGTGAACGAGCAAACTATGAAAGCCGGGTTCACTACCGCCATCGAGTGTCAGCATCGGATATTCCATACCATCCCTTGCGTCGGCAGCCACCATTTTTGGGTAGCTGTAAGGGCCTATGTCCTCCGAAAAGGTTTGGATGACTTTAGCGACATAATTAGCCGCCGTTTGCCACCCGGAAGCATGAGACTCCTGACAAATCGCCACGCACTCAATCCCATTCCAAGTCGTGTCCGCAATCCGATAGGAAGGGTCGGCAGTGAAGGCAAAATCATGGACACCTTCCGCATGATAAACCCAGGCCTTTCGCTCTCCTTTTACATAGGGTGTGATGATGGAAGGAGCTTCATCCCAAGGTTTTTTTACAAAATTGTGGATGTCAAGTTTCGCTCTCAAATCCGCTGGCAGGACGGTTTCGCGGTTTGTCAAAACGCCTGTCGCCTCTAGCACATAGTTCTTTGGAAAGTCGAGCGAGACGTCAAACGTACCAAAGTCGCCGTAAAATTCTTTGTTGAGATGTTGGTAGGTGTCCCAGCCGAATTTGCGGTCATAAACGCAGAGCTTGGGATACCATTGACAACCGTTGTAGTGCATATACCCCCAGGCATCGTACATGGCCATACGGCGGCGGGTTGAGCCATTGTCGTACCAGGTTTTGAAGTTCATGGAAATCAGAATTTTCTGGCCAGGCACCAAAGCTTGAGCCAATTTTACTTGCAAAACAGTGTTGTCTAAGCTAAGTTTTACTGTTTGGCCATCCACCAATAAATCTGAAACTATTGTCCCTTCACCTGCGGCCTCATGCTGCCCCAGTAGCGGCTTTTGGCCTTTTTCAATTTCTAGATTATGGAGATAGGAACCTTTGTTGAAGGCATTTTGATAAAGGTGAAAATAGATTTCATTCAGCGTGTCCGGAGAGTTGTTGGTGTAGGTCAAATCTTCCTTACCATCGATGCGATTAGCTGTTTCGTCCATGCTGGCTTTGATGGTGTAATGCACATCTTGCTGCCAATAATTCGCATCCGGTTTGCGGTTTTTCCAATAGAGCGGATTGCCAGAATTTGAGCCTTGAAAGATTTGAGAAAATGACGGAGCGGCAATAAAAAGCAACAGTGTTGCGGCTAGAAGTTTATTCATAGAAAGCAGACAGGGTAACGCAATTGAGTTGTGCAGAAATGAAGTTTAAAGATAGTGGTGGCGCAGCTTTCAAGACTTTAGAAACTTTAAATTCGAAACACCACGATGAATCCGTTTACAGCGGATATTCAAAAAATAAAACGAAAAGCAAACGAAAACCCTACTTCAAGAAGCCGCGCATTTTCCAAACACCCTTCATGGCTTCGCTAACGATGCCACTACTCATTTTGGACATACCTGCGATGCGGTCGGTAAAGCGAATAGGCACTTCTATAAGCTTAAAGCCTTTGCGCCATGCGCGATACTTCATTTCTATCTGGAATGCATAGCCCACAAAGCGAATCTCGTCTAAAGGCAATGCTTCCAACACTCTTCGCTTATAGCAAACAAAGCCTGCAGTAGGGTCATGCACAGGCATCCAAGTAATGATGCGAGTGTAAAGAGCGCCACCTTTTGAGATAAGAATCCTGTCCCAAGGCCAATTAACTACACTTCCACCGCGCACGTAACGCGAACCAACTGCAACATCCGCACCGCGATTGACACAGGCATCATGCAGACGCAATAAATCATCGGGATTATGCGAGAAATCGGCATCCATTTCAAAGATAAATTGGTAGCCTTTTTGGAGTGCCCATTTGAAGCCATGAATGTAGGCTGTGCCTAATCCAAATTTCCCTGTACGCTGCGCCAGATGCAGGCTTTCGGAAAATTGTGTTTGAAGTTCCTTTACGATTTCGGCGGTACCATCCGGCGAACCGTCATCCACAATCAACAGGTGAAATCCACCCTCGAGGCTCATCACCTTTTGAACTATCCGCGCTATGTTTTCCTTTTCGTTGTAGGTAGGAATGATGACAAGCTTATCCAAGGGAATGGTTTCGGGAATGAGGGATTATTACGGAATTGATTCGTGATGCGGGCTGCAAGTTGCGAAAATAGGGAATCGGATGCGCGTACAAACCAAAAACCGTTTCAGATTTTATGCTTTAAAAAACAAAGGCTACCGCTGAAGTCGGCTCAATTTCATCTTGTTGAGCACTTCCGAAATTTTCTGTTTGGTATTGAGCGAGAAATCAGAACGCATCATCCAGTCGTAATAGCTCGTGTCCTTAGTAAAAACTTCTTCCACTTTCTGTCCCTTGTATTTTCCAATATTGAAGACCGGATGCCCATTCTTCACTATCATCGTCCGAGCGTAATCGAATGCAGGTTCAGCGTCTGAAAGCAGCTCGTGGAGCGCATCTACGTCAGTTCCCAAGTTTTCATAACGGTCAAGTTGCGCTTCCAAAACCTCTATAGTTGCAAGCGTATCCGCTTCGGCACTATGAGCATTTTCAATCGCCTTGTTACAGAAAAACTTGTAGGCTGCAGTTAGCGTTCTTTGCTCCATCATGAAGAAAATCTTCTGTGCATCTATCACTTTGGAAGCCGAAAAATCAACGTTTACTCCCGCTCTCATAAATTCTTCCACCAATAAAGGCAAATCAAAACGGGCGCAATTGTAGCCGCCAAAATCACAACCCCGAAGCCAGACTTGAAGGTCTTTAGCCACTTGCTTAAACTCAGATGCGTCCTTCACGTCGGCATCGCTAATACCATGCACTGCTGTGGCTTCCGCAGGGATTGGCCGACCAGGATTGATGCGTTTCACCCAAGACTCGCGCTTGCCATCGGGGCTAAGTTTTACTAGAGCTATTTCCACAATCCTATCCGTAGCAGGACTCGTTCCTGTAGTTTCTAGGTCAAAGAAAACGATGGGGCGAGTGAGATGCAATTTTGCCATGGACTTGATTTAATTAAAGTAAAGAAGTGCCCGAAGGTCGAGGCTTAATGCTTTCGGCGCAAACCTTCTTTGAAAAAAAGCTTCAGTATTTTATGGAATCCCTTTTGCTCGCGCATCCTTAGGGAAATGAACTTTCCAAAAATGCAAATCCAGATTCCGCTTCCTTGCCATCAAGACTGGAATGAAATGAAACCGGATGGGGAAGGTAGACATTGTAATAGCTGCGCCAAAACAGTTGTTGATTTTACGGGCTAGAGCTCCGAAGTCGTGGATGCCTATTTGGCATTACAAGCGATCGAATCCGTTTGTGGGAGATTTCAAGCTACGCAAGTCTTTCAACCAAAATTTGATGCCTAAGAATTTGTGCAACAAGTGGCAAAAAGTAGCCTTCCATTTCTAAAGAAAATTGCCGCGGTGTTCGCTTTCATCCTAGCAATACCACCAACTTCGGCGCAAACACTATAGCAGGGTGATTCAACTATCGTTGGAGAACCTATACCTATGAAGCAACATATTCTTGGAAAAACTGCTCCGAAGAAAGCATCAGACTCAACATATAATCTCTTTCGAAGTGTTGATTTCCTTATGCAAAAAACAACACCAACGACGCTACAACTTGACCATGCCGATTATCAAATCATGGGCATGATTGCTCGCCCAATTCAGCAGCCACACAGCACCAAGCAAAAACAATAATTAAGGCTCATCCACCTGCATAGCTGCCGCAATGCTTTGGGCTCTGCTTTGCGCGTCCCGCGCAGCTTGCGCGTTTCCGGTAGCATGATAAAGTTGTGCCAAAAACTGCCAGGCATTTGCATCTTCAGGATTGATTTTAGTCGCTTCTTGCAAGACTGTAATTGCTTCTGGCAAACGATTGGCCTGCGCCAAAGCATTCGCATAATTCAACATCATGATGGTATTGTTGGGATAGCTTTTGAGGCTCTGTCCGTAGTCTGTGGCAGCGGTATTAAAATCCTTCGCGACCATCGCATGTTCGGCAGCAATATCGAAGGTGTCTGTCCTTTTGATGATGGCACTAAGTGGCACACCATCTACCGAAACCACGTGTACCGCATTCTTTGGCAGCCAAGTTTTGTTGGTTACAAGACCTTCTGGAATGAGTCTTGGAAACATCATGTAGTAATCCCATGGCTGCGTGCCGATGCGAGAATAACTTAGATAACTCGCATCAAGAGTCCCTGTATCGCCTTGCAAACAATTGGGACCAAAACCGCCCATATTGCTCAACACCAAGGCCTTCTTCTTACCGTCCCAAGACCTCGCATTCTTCAACAACCAGTCCACCTGTTGCTGGGACGAATTGTAGTAATAATCGAGCTCGTAATTACCTTCCGCTCCCTGAATACCGCCTACAAATTCATTGAAATAAACGTACTGATTTGGGTGGCTTTTAAACGTCCATATAATAGCTGGAATCAGCAGCAGCAGTGCGATGGCGTGGCCGGGATACCAATTTTCTGCAGGTTTCTTCTTGGCCAATTTTTCAGAAATAATATCCCCGAGAAACATCCAGCCGAGCGCCGCCATGACCACCCAGAATGGATACACAAAAAACACGTGACGCCATGTGTCATAGACGCTAGAGTGTTTGTACATCATGTACACCAGCGGGAAGAAGGCCGCGAACACACCAAAAAGCAACAGGAACAGGCCAATTTTCTTCCGCCCCAAAAAGCCTAAAACTGCGAATAATATCATTCCAAAAACCACTGAAATTGGGTTTGAAATCAGCATCCACTTTAGCTCATAGTACCAAGGCATCGCAAAATTCCATTGGTAAGTACCTTCAAAAAGCGTGTGAATTTTAGTAGCACGATTGGTCATTCCCTCAAGCGATGCTATCGGGTGACTTATCGGCGAATCCAGCCCCCAAGGCCAAGCCAGCAGGCCAATTACATATCCGGCAACTAGGCTCGCAATCACCAATATCGTCAAGTTGCTGC
>JBDTKK010000043.1:0-5312 GCA_039935335.1 Chitinophagaceae bacterium | reverse complement strand
AGTTTGCTGGCATGAGTTTGTATGAGGATAGAAACCGTAAAAATGAGCGGCTGATTTCGCATGATGAAGGCAAGGTGAAAGTGTCTATTATTCCTACGAATGAAGAATTGATGATTGCAGTTTTGGTGAACAATATTTTGAGAATAAATAAAATTTAAGATCATGACGATACAAATCAATACAGACAAAAGTCTAAATGTACACGAAGCTTATCGCAGCAAATTAGAAGCTTTATTAACCGAAGATTTGGACAGGTTTCGCGAGCATATTACAAGGCTCGAAGTACACCTTTCAGACGAGAATGGAGTCAAGCACGCGCTGGAAGACAAGCGTTGTTTGATAGAAGCGCGAATCGAGGGGCGGCAGCCTATTGCAGTTAGTGATGTTGCAAATACGCACGACCAAGCGGTCAGTGGGGCTATCCATAAACTAAAGTCATCTCTAGTGTCAACTTTTGGACGCTTGAGGAATCACTAGCCGGAGCGTAACTATCCCCTTGTAAGGAATTATTTATTTAGGGAGAATATATTGACTATGAAAGAATCTTATGGAACATTGTCGGAAACTATGAATGGCTTAAAAGCGGAAGGCTATACGGTTGATTTTAATATTAAAAATGAACATGTCGTGTCCTTGCAAAATAGCATTATACTTTCTGTTGATGATTTTGAAATCGATAAGGTTTATCGGTTTGAAGGAGCTTCAAATCCTGATGACGAGTCAATTCTGTATGTAATTTCTTCGTCAAAGTTTAATATAAAGGGGTTACTAGTTAACGGTTATGGCATTTCTTCAGAAAAGGTATCTGATACGCTAATCGCAAAGTTGAGAACACATTAGGGATTAGCGAAAGTTCATTCTCAATTGGTGGTTTAGGTATTGTGTTATCGTATATGTTGTTAAGTCGGGTGGTGCTGAAGTTTAGAAGTTTGGCCGCAACATCTTTGTTGCCAACCTTGTGCGTATTTAGAACAAAAATGATGAACTACTAAACTGGAAAATCATTTCAAAATAAAATATTATGGAAACAGAAGTCATGAGTTCGGTAGTTGAAACCTTGTCTGCGGAAATGCTTCGCAAGATGAATGCCTATTGGCGCGCAGCCAATTATCTGTCTGTTGGCCAGATTTATCTTTATGATAATCCGCTTTTAAAAGAACCGCTAAAACTGGAGCACGTAAAACCTTTGGTTGTGGGGCATTGGGGCACTACGCCTGGTCAGAATTTCATCTACGTCCACCTCAATCGTGCTATCAAAAAGTACGATTTGGACATGTTTTACATCGCTGGTCCTGGCCACGGCGGCCCTGCAATAGTGGGGAATGTCTATTTGGAAGGCACTTGGACTGAAGTCTATCCAAACATCACGCAGGATGAAGCGGGCTTGAAAAAGCTATTCAAACAATTCTCCTTTCCTGGAGGCATTTCTAGTCATGTGGCACCGACCACGCCGGGCTCTATCCATGAAGGTGGAGAACTGGGCTATTCCTTGAGCCATGCTTTCGGGGCGGCTTTTGATAATCCTGGCTTGATAGTCGCCTGCGTCATTGGTGATGGTGAGGCAGAAACCGGGCCTTTGGCAACAGCATGGCATTCTAATAAATTTTTAAATCCAATTTCTGACGGCGCAGTATTGCCCATTTTACACTTAAACGGTTATAAAATCAGCAATCCCACAGTTCTAGCACGTATTGATCATGAAGAACTAGAGCAGTTTTACAAAGGTTGCGGATGGACACCGATTTTTGTGGAAGGCGACGATCCTTTAACCATGCATCAATTGATGGCAGCAGCCGTCGATAAAGCAATTGAAGCTATTCATCAAATTCAAGAGAATGCCAGAAATAAAAAGGATAATACGAGAGCCCGTTGGCCAATGATTGTTTTGCGCTCGCCCAAAGGCTGGACTGGCCCTAAAGAAGTAGATGGCATTCCCAATGAAGGAACTTTTCATTCCCATCAGGTGCCGATATTGGTTGATGCCGAACATCCGCAGCACGTGGCGCAACTGGAGCGTTGGATGAAGCGTTATAAAGCGGAAGAACTTTTCGATGAAAATGGTCGCTTGATTCCCGAACTTCAGGAATTAGCGCCTGTTGGTAATCGTCGAATGGGTGCCAATCCTCATGCCAACGGTGGAATATTACTTCATGATTTAGTGATGCCGGACTTTCATAAACATGCCCTAAACGTTGTGGCACCTGGCGCGATAACTGGGCAGGATACGATGGTACTCGGGAAATTTCTTAGGGATGTAGCCAGGTTAAATGAACCGCAGCACAACTTCCGCGTCTTTGGCCCTGATGAAACATTATCCAATTTATTAGGCGCTGTATTTGAAGTTACTAATAGGCAGTGGGATGCAAAAGAGGAAGTGAATGACGAGTTTTTAGCGCCGACGGGGCAGGTATTGGATTCCATGCTTAGCGAACATCAATGCGAAGGCTGGCTGGAAGGTTATTTGCTCACCGGAAGGCATGGATTGTTCAATAGTTATGAGGCATTCATCCGCATCGTTGATTCCATGTTTACTCAACATGCCAAATGGTTGAAAGTGACCTTGGAACTACCTTGGAGAAGGAAAATCTCCTCGCTCAATTATTTACTAGCTTCGCATGTATGGCAGCAGGATCATAATGGTTTCACCCATCAGGATCCGGGATTTTTGGAACATGTCATCAACAAGAAAGCCGATGTAGTTAGAGTTTATTTGCCACCCGATGCCAATTGTTTATTGTCCGTTTTTGACCACTGTCTGCGTAGTCGACACTATGTGAATGTAGTTGTTGCCGGCAAACATGCGCTGCCACAATGGCTTTCCATGGATGCTGCTGTAATACATTGCACTGAAGGAATTGGAATTTGGCAATGGGCGAGTAACGACCAGGGTTTTGAGCCCGATGTTGTTATGGCTTGTTGTGGTGATACGCCAACGCTGGAAACTTTGGCTGCCGTTTCCATCTTGCGGGAACACCTGCCTGAAGTTAGGATAAGGGTGGTGAATGTGGTTGATTTGATGAAGCTGGAACCGCACACGGAACATCCTCACGGGCTGAGCGACGAAGATTATGATTCCATTTTCACGAAAGATAAGCACATCATTTTCAACTTCCATGGCTATCCTTGGTTGGTTCACCGTCTTACATATCGCCGTACAAACCAGAACCTTCACGTAAGAGGGTATAAGGAAGAAGGCACCATTACCACACCGTTTGATTTACGAGTTCAGAATGATATTGACCGTTTCCATCTGGTGATTGATGTGATTGACCGCCTGCCACACTTAGGCAGTAAAGGTGCGTATCTGAAGCAGCAATTGCGGGACAAACTGATAGAACACAAGCATTACGTTGCCCAACATGGTAAGGATATGCCTGAAATCCTTAACTGGAAGTGGAATAGCGCGGATCCGAAGGAATAGTTTTCATTAACAGGAAAACTTCCAGAGGAATTCCGTACAGAATGGCGGGATTGTTGTATTTTTGGAGCTATTGAAACGGCAAGAAAATAGTAATGGCTTTTTAGGTAAAAGGTACTTTGCTACAAAATGTTTTTATCATGAACACCACACCAGAATCACAGCATTGTTATGACTCGCTTAGTCTAGCAGTAAACGATTTAATTAAGCGCGGCTACACCACAGATTTCCTCTTGCAGGAAGACAAGGAATGTTTGCTTTGCAGCAACAATTCTTTGGAGCTTTCTCCCGAAGATTTTACTATTGACGAGGTCTATCGTTTTGAAGGCATTTCCGACCCTGCCGATGAAAGTATTGTGTTCGCTATTTCCTCTGAAAAGCATGGGGTAAAAGGGCTTGTGATTAATGGTTTTGGTGCCGATTTTGGGTTTCGTTCTTCAAAGTTGGTGGAGCATTTGAGGAGGCATGTTTAAGGGTTGCAGGTTGGAGAGTGTGGAAGGGTGGGGAAGATCAGCCAGGGCTGAGAAAATACGACTCGGGCAATCGAGGATGGCTTTCCGGCATTCGAGGATGGCAACCCACTGAAACAGGTTAAAGAAATACGAAACGCGAATGGTTCTCCGGCATTCGAGGATGGCAACCCACTGAAACAGGTTAAAGAAATACGAAACGCGAATGGTTCTGCGGCATTCGAGGATGCCAACGCACTGAAGCAGGTTAGAGAAATACAAAACGCGAACGGCTCTCCGTCAATCGAGGATGTCTAGGTAGCTAAACGGTTTAAATTATTGTTTGTGCACCTACTGCCGTCATTGCGCGGAGGAAGGCTTTGCGACCGACAAAGCAATCTCACAATCAGTGCTGGTGCAGCATGTGGGATTGCTTTGTCGCCCAGCCTCCGCGCAATTACCGACGGGGAAAAAGCCCCGCTGCCGCAAGTCAATTCCCGACATAATGTCAGCATCCAGGGCTGGCGCGGGTCTATGACCCGTGGCCAGTTAAAAAATAGAATTTCAATTTCCATCGTCGCGGCATGGTTATAATGCGTGGATTATCGGCATCAAAACATTATTTCGGCAGGATTTGTTTGGAAACGATGGATGGGTTGTGGAGTCTCTTCGGAGACAAAAGACCATTTTAAAACGAAAACGACACTTCTTAATATCTTAATAAATGAACAAGCAAATATTAAAAGACACTATCCAGCAAATGTTTGCAAACCACAAAGGCTTGCTGGCAATGGATGAAAGCACAGGCACCTGCAATAAACGATTTGCCGCAGCAGGCATTCCACAAACCATAGAGATGCGGCGCAAGTATCGAGAACTCCTTGTGACAACGCCCGGTTTAAACGAAAGCATAGGTGGAGCCATTTTGTATGATGAAACCATTAGGCAGCAAACAAAAGAGGGGATTCCAATGGCTGATGTGCTGATAAAAGCGGGTATCGTCCCGGGAATAAAAGTTGACATGGGTGCCAAAACGCTGGCTGGCTTTCCCGATGAAAAGGTGACTGAAGGTCTGGATGGTTTGCGGGAAAGGTTGGCAGAATATAAAACGATGGGTGCTCGGTTTGCCAAGTGGCGGGCTGTTATGGCTATTAGCGATGCATCGCCAAGCACAGCGTGTATTAAGGCCAATATACATGCACTTGTACGATATGCAGCATTATGCCAAGAGGCAGACATTGTACCCATAGTGGAGCCTGAGGTGTTAATGGACGGTAAGCATACTATTCAAAAATGTTATGAGGTGACAGAGAAAGTGCTGAAAATCCTTTTCTATCAATTGTATCAATATAGAGTTGATTTGGAGGGAATCATATTGAAGCCAAATATGGTGATTGAAGGAACAGAAAGTGATACTCGAAACGGTATTGATAAGGTTGCCGAAA
>JBDTKK010000042.1:0-4753 GCA_039935335.1 Chitinophagaceae bacterium | reverse complement strand
GACATCCAAACCCGCGCTGCCGGCGGTCGCGTGAGTGAAGTGGCCGGAGCAAAAGCAATAGAATTTGACCGCGGACAGCGAAGAAAAGGCATGGTATTTGGCGCGGAAAAATCTTTGAAAGCCATGGAGTCCGACCCTCGCACCAAGGCCATGTTGGATGCTTATCGTGATGGCATCAACGCGTATGTACAACAACTCGATTTTCGTAAGCTGCCGATTGAGTACAAGTTGATGGGCTTTTATCCTGAAGCATGGACCAATTTGCGCACGGCTCTTTTATTGAAATACATGGCGGATGATTTGACGGGCAAAACGGATGACATCGCGTTTACACAATTGCGCGACAAGCTCGGCCAAAAGCAATTCGATTTCCTTTTTCCTGAAAGAATAAAAGGCAGCAAACCGGTCATCCCCGAAGGGACAAAATTTGATAAGCCTTCACTGCAAATTCCGCCAACGCCGGGTGATAGCGTGTGGGCACATTTCCCAGAACAATCGTCGAAAGCGGCGTCCATTTCCAAAAAAGATGCATCCTGCAATAAAACGTCCCAAACGCCCCTTTCCGCCGGAGGTGGAGAAGGCCGGGATGGGGGTCACCAAGAGGCAAATGCAACTTCCCGAGACAAACAAGGTATTCCAGGCTACCAAACTGCGACCGCCGAAGAAGCTTCCGGGATCGGCTCCAACAACTGGGCGATTTCAGGAACGCATACCGCTTCCGGCAAACCTATACTTTGCAACGACCCGCATCTCGCGCTCAATCTTCCTTGCCTTTGGTTTGAAATGCAGCTCACTGCGCCGGGCGTCAATAGCTATGGCGTGTCGCTGCCCGGTGCACCCGGCATCATCATTGGCTTCAACGATAAAATAAGTTGGGGCTTCACCAACAACTACCGCGACGTGAAGGATTTTTATGAAATCACGCCCATAAGTTCCCGTCATGCCGAACTTGTTTCGGCATCTATCACGAAGGATAGCGGGTGGGAAAGACCCTTAGCCTATATTTTTTGCGGAAAAGAAATTCCATTCCAAAAAAGCATTGAAGTCATCAAGGTAAAAGGCCACGCTGATGTAGTGGATACTGTCCTTTATACCCTTCACGGCCCTGTTATGTACGACCCAAGTTTTCCGGATGAAACCAAGAGTGGAAAGCTGCTCGCCTGCACCTGGATGGGGCATCGCGGGACGAATGAATTGTTGTCGGTTTATCTTTTGAATCGAGCGCAGAATTATGATCAATTCGTGGCGGCGATTCAGCATTTTGAATGCCCTGCGCAAAACTTTGTGTATGCCGATGTGGTCGGCAATATTGCGATGTGGGGACAAGGGAAATTCATTAATAAATGGCGCGGCCAAGGCAAGTATGTGATGGAAGGCCACGATAGCGCGACGCTTTGGGGACAAGACATCCCGATGATGGAAAACCCGCATGTGCTGAACCCGCCGCAAGGGTATTTGGCCAGCGCCAATCAGCAGGTGACGGACAGTACTTATCCGTATTGGTATAATGGGAATTTTACGGAGTGGCGGAGCTGGCGAATAAATGAGATATTGAGTCAACTAAATGAATATACAGCTTCAATTGAAGCAAACGACGATCCTAAAAAATGGGATAAAGACCAAAGCAGACCAAAAATAATTAGTGGCTATCGAACGGTAGCGATAAAAACCAATGTAATTATTGGGGCTTATACTACAATTGGAATGCAAGAATTACAGAATGACGTCTTTTCAACAATACCTGACGTAATTCATAGTGTAGGTTATGATTCGGCATTTGAGTCCAAGTACCAAGGACCGAAGGATTCCTTACCGTCTTTCATGCTTTTTGGAGATTTGCTTCCAAAACTAAATCAAGGAACCATTTACGAAATCGGGTGGTATTTCTTCTACAAAGACATTTGGCAAGACGAATTCCCCGCAAACATCAACAAATGGCCTTCTTCAGAGTTCACGGTCCAATTGCTTTTAAGGGATTCTACTTCGAGCTTCTTTGATGATAAAACAACGCCGCAAAAGGAGGGTTTTCGGGACATCATGCAACGGGCATTTAACGAAACTAAGGATTCTCTTGATAGGCTCCGCGCGGCTGCTCCTCCGCGTCTGCGCGAGCAATCTCTCGAATGGTATCAAGTCAAAAACACTTCCCTCACGCACCTTGCAAAAATCCCGGCCTTCTCCTACGACCATCTGAAAATTGGCGGTTGGAGCAATACCATAAACGCCGCAACCGGCAACCACGGCCCTTCCTGGCGGATGATTGTAGAAATGGACAGCATCCCGAAAGCCTATGCCATTTATCCCGGAGGACAAAGCGGCAATCCGGGCTCTAAATACTACAGCGACTATATCGAGAAATGGGTGGAAGGAAGATATTTTACGGTCCATTTCCTAATAGGTGCCACCACGAAAAACCCATTCAAATACACCTGGACAATTAGCCCCGGCAAATCGCCTTTTTAATAAAAAATCAGCTAGCTTTTTTCAACATCATTATGCGCTTCGTACTCAGTATTCTCCTCCTTGCTTTAGTCGCGGGTTTCGCCGAATGGTTTGCGCCTTGGTGGACGGCAGCGATTGTTGCCTTCATCATCGGCTTGTATCAACCCACAACCGGAAAGGCTTTCCTGGCGGGCTTTTGCGGGATTGCTCTGCTTTGGTTGGGCTTTGCCCTTTGGCGGGATATTCCCAATGAGCATATTTTAAGCACGCGGATGGCGCTCTTGTTTAAGTTGCCTTCGTTTGGGTTGTATCTATCTGTCACTGCGATTCTTGGCGGTTTGATTGGCGGGCTTGCTGCATGGAGTGGAGCGCAATTAAAAAGGGTTAATCAAGTCAAACAAGCTTGAATTTCAAGCTTTTCAAAAAAAAATTTTGGCCGTGTAGATTCTGCCCTTATTTTCGCAGCCCAAAACGGGGAATTCAGCTTGCTGATTTGCTTAAAAAAGGGATGAACTCGTAGCTCAGCTGGTAGAGCAATACACTTTTAATGTATGGGCCTTGGGTTCGAATCCCAACGGGTTCACGGAAAATAAAAAGCTGCCTTTCAGGTGGCTTTTTTTATGGAATAAACGCCTTCATTGGAGAGGCACTCAGCACGAAGGGCAGCATTGGTACGGTTTGGAAATCTACTATCATTGCGCGGAGGGAGGATGGGCAGCCTGTCCCGAATTTACTTCGGGAACCGACAAAGCAATCTTACTCTAGGCTTTGTACATAGCGCATGAGATTGCTTCGGCCTCACAAAAGGTTCGGGACCGGCAGCCCCACCGATCCCGACTCTTCGGGAGTCTTCTTTCTCCCAATGACAGATGGTTACAAACTTCCAACTCCCCTCTCCTTGGTTTGTGATTCGCAACGACGGAAGGGCAACATGATGAATACGTACGCAGCTTTCTGGACTCGTGGAGACAGGTACTGAGAGAAGGATTAAATGTAAATGACTACAAAGATTCCTGCACCCACTTTAGTACTTTTGTTCCATGAAAAACAAGGCTGAGAATTAAACTTCTAAAACCTGAACAGATTCATTAGTACACTCTTAATACAGAAACATGCTCTTTCGCCGGATTCATCTCCTTTCAGTTATAGTAAGCATAGGATTATGCTTTAATTACTACTCAGTGCAGGCATATTCAGGCATGGCAGCGACTGTTCCTAATAGTGATGTACTGTTCACAGAAAACAAAGGGCAGGTAACAGACGATAAAGGCGTGTACCGACCGGAGGTACTTTTTACAGCAACCAATGGCGATATGAAGCTGTTTATTACAGCCACCGGCATTTCGTATCAACTCCTTAAGACAGAATCTCCCGCCGGAAACGAAACGGATGAAGTAGCAAACCCTAATTACTCGGAACGACTGATTAAGCGCAGCGCGACTAAACGAAGTATTCATCGCTTTACATTTTCGCTGATTGGTACCAATAATTCACCTGTAATTCGGAAAGAAGCACAGAACATATTTACCGAGAACTTTTACCTCGCTCATTGCCCTCAGGGTATCACAAACGTGCATACATACAGCCGACTTGTGTTTGAGAACATTTATCCCGGTATTGACTGGGTCATATACAGCAAAGGGGATGGTATTGAGTACGATTACGTAGTGCACCCCGGAGCTGATGCTTCCCTAATAAAATGGCGTATAGCTGATGCAAACAACGTTAGCCTTTCAGACAATGGTACAATGTCCATCCAAACGTCTTTAGGAACGGTGACAGAGCATGCTCCGGTGTCATTTTCCAAAGGCAAACAAGTCGCTACGCATTTTGTAAAAAATGAGAATGGAAATATGGGCTTTGCCTTGGGCGATTATGATAAAACCAAAGACCTGACGATTGACCCTAGTGTTACTTGGTCTACGTATTACGGTAGTATCACCACAAGTGAAGTGGGATATGGTTGCGCAGTAGATGCCGGAAACAACGTATATATGTCAGGATATACACAGTCGACCGTCGGCATCGCCACAAGCGGAGGATTTCAGCCCAACTATGGCGGTGGCGATTACGATGGATTCCTGGTAAAATTCAACAGTGCGGGTGCACGCCTTTGGGCTACCTATTACGGCGGAGACAGTTCTGACTTCTTTACCGCTGCTTCAGTTGATGGATTAGGAAATATCTATGCTGCGGGGTTTACGCGTTCCCCTACCGGTCTTGGCTTTGGCGGTTTTCAGAATGCACTGGCCGGTGAGCAAAATGCTTTCGTCGTTAAATTCAATTCCAGCGGTATTCGCCAATGGAGTAC
>JBDTKK010000041.1:0-15175 GCA_039935335.1 Chitinophagaceae bacterium | reverse complement strand
GTTCAAAAAAGAACGTCACTTCGCTCTACTTCTGCTTTCGGTCTAAGCTATATCCGCATCATCTTCGATGACGATGTGGACGATGCTTTTGCGCGGCAGCAGGTACTTAGTCGCTTGGGAGGCGCTGATTTGCCAGACGGCGTGAAGCCTGACGTACAGCCGCCCTACGGCCCAACGGGAGAAATCTACCGATATACTTTACGGAGCAAAATCAGGAACATTCGCGAGCTCACTACAATTCAGGATTGGGTGCTCGATAGGCAGTTCAAATCTATTCCTGGCGTAGCAGATGTCAACTCTTTTGGCGGGGAAGAAAAGATCTTTGAAATCAGTGTCAATCCCAACCTGCTGAGCAAATACGGGCTCTCTTCTTTGGACGTATATAATGCCGTGGCCAAAAGCAATATCAATGTAGGTGGCGATGTGCTGGAACAAAACGGGCAAGCCTTTGTAGTCCGAGGGATTGGGGTGATAAACAACATCAATGAAATTGAGAACATCATCATCACTAAGATGAACGATGTCCCAATTCTCATTAAGAACATCGCTACTGTTCATGAAGCTGGAAAGCCGCGGCTGGGTTGGGTTACAAGGGATAATCAGCCTGATGTAATTGAAGGCATTGTGGTGATGCGGAAAGGAGAGAATCCGGCAATTGTCTTGAAACGGATAGAAGACAAAGTCCAGGATTTGAATGAAAATATCTTGCCTAAGGGCGTGAAAATTTCTACCTTTTATGACCGTACTGTGTTGATGGATTATGCTACGCATACCGTCATTCACAACCTGATTGAAGGTATCGTTTTGGTCACCTTAATCGTGCTCATTTTCATGGCTGATTGGCGCACTACACTAACGGTAGGTTTGATAGTACCCTTGTCTTTACTCTTTGCCTTCATGTGCATGAGGATGAAGGGTATGAGTGCGAATCTCCTCTCCATGGGCGCGGTCGATTTGGGGATTATCATCGATGGTGCGGTGGTGATGGTAGAAGGCTTGTTTGTAGCACTGGACCATCGAGCGCGGGAAGTGGGCATGGAGCGGTTCAACAAGCTTGCGAAGATGGGCTTGTTTAAGTCTGTAGGAACGGAAATGGGCAAGGCAATTTTCTTTTCTAAGTTGATTATCATAACCTGCCTCATCCCCATTTTTTCTTTCCAAAAAGTAGAAGGAAAAATGTTCTCTCCTTTGGCTTACACCTTGGGCTTTGCTGTGTTGGGTGCACTTATTTACACGCTCACTTTCGTCCCTGCATTATCGAGTGTATTGCTGCGCAAAAACGTGCGCGAGAAGCACAATGTAGTGGTGCATTTTTTCGAGAAATACATTGGCATAGCCTACCGAAAGGTTTGGAATAATCAGAAGGCAAGTTTAATCATTGCAGTCGTCATTATGGTTGTCACTTTCGCCTCTGCGCACTTCTTAGGATCAGAGTTTTTACCCGAGTTGGATGAAGGTGCTCTGTGGGTGGAAGCGAAATTACCCATGAGTGTGAGCCTGCCCCAGGCTTTGGAGGTGAGTAATAAAATGATTCAGATAATTAGGAAATATCCAGAAGTGAATGCAACGCTGGCGCAAATTGGCCGGACTAATGACGGGACTGACCCTAAGGGCTTTTTTGATGTACAAATTCAAGTGGATTTAAGGCAAAAGGAACATTGGCCTAAGGGCGAAACTGAAGAGCATCTTATTGCACAAATGGACACCCAATTGAAGAAAATTCCAGGCTGTGTTTTCAATTATTCACAGCCTATCCGCGATAATGTGGAAGAAGCCGTATCAGGCGTAAATGCATCGTTAGTTGTAAAAATATTTGGACCAGATTTTGGCGTGTTAGACAGTACTGCAAGGGTTGCTAAAGGTGTCTTGTCTCAGGTTCGAGGCATCGGCGATTTGGGCATTTTTAAAAATATCGGCCAACCAGAATTCCGAATTGAATTAGACCAGCAAAAAATGGCTCAATACGGCGTGAGCATTGCGGATGCGAATGAAGTAATAGAGATGGCCATTGGTGGAAAAGCCGCAACCCAACTGTACGAAGGAGAACGGAAGTTTGACATCAGGATCCGTTATGATAATGATTTCCGAAATACTCCAGAGAAAATAATGGCCTTGCGTGTACCGACGCAGGATGGTGTAAAAATCCCGCTGTCCGAAATTGCTGTTTCTCGAAAGCTCACTGGCCCGGCCTTAATCTTTAGAGAAAATAACTCAAGATATATCGCGGTTAAATTTTCGGTGCGTGGTCGCGATCTTGGAAGCACTATCAAAGAAGCGCAGCAAAAAATGAAAGCCGCCCTGCACCTTCCTAAGGGTTACAGCATGACTTGGAATGGGGAATTTGAAAACGCTCAACGCGCATCGACCACTCTGGCGCGGGTTGTACCGCTTTGCCTACTGGGGATATTCTTGCTGCTCTTCATCACTTTTGGCAATGCAAAAGATGCTCTGCTCACCATCATGAACGTACCTTTTGCCCTCATTGGTGGCATTCTTGCGTTGCATATTACGGGTACGAACTTCAGCATTTCTGCGGGCATTGGCTTCATTGCCTTGTTTGGGGTGTGCATCCAAAATGGCGTAATTTTAATTTCTGTTTTTAGGAAAAATCTTGAGGCTAAAATCCCCTTGGACGAAGCGATTGAACAAGGCGTAAATAGCCGTATTAGACCCGTGGTGATGACGGCGTTGATGGCAGCAATAGGACTGCTCCCGGCCGCAATATCTACTGGCATTGGCTCGGAAACACAGAAGCCATTGGCAATAGTGGTTATTGGTGGATTAATTACTTCTACGCTACTCACCTTACTATTGCTGCCAGTACTCTATGCATGGGCGTACAACCTGATGCACAAACGCGCCAATCGTAAACTTTTACGAAAAGCAGGAGTCATCAGCAAACCGCCCACTAAAGAATAAGTCTATTAACCAATGAAGGAATTGGAAAATCAGTCGTCGCACGTACTCAATGCCTCCTCCAACCTTGTGGGGATGTGTTTGATTATTCAGACTTCAATACAGGTCTTGGGCTATTCCAACAAAAGCTATATCGATGAAATAACCGCAGTGGCAACATGCTTTTTTATATCCGCATGTCTGTTTTCGTATCTCTCTATCCGCTCCATGAAAATTGCACGTGCTAATCGATTGGAGCGGATTGGAGATCTAAGCTTTCTTACCGGATTAGGCTTGTTGTTCTTGATGGTCGTGTTGATTTCGATTAAGAGGATTTCGTGAGTGAGAACAGTTGACATGAGTTAAGAAAGCCTTCTAAAAATCATTGTAAGTATCGAGTTCAAGAAAGCCAAAATCCTTCGAAGGAAAAATCTTGCCCAACAATCAAATTTCGACAATTAGCGGTACATTTGGAGGTAATGGCGTTGGCGGGACAACACCAATTTGCGTTTTTCCTTAGTTTTGAAAATTATCAAAAAATAAAAATGAAATTTTTTCCTAAAACTTTTGTGTGGGTTACTGGTTTCGCGTTAGGGATTTGTATAGTAGTATGGATTACACGTTTTTTCACGAACCATTAGGTCTTTATTGGAAATTTGAATGGTATTGTCTTGTATAAAATCATCGCGAACCAATTAAATAGCGTTATCACGGATATTGAAATAATTTTTCCTTATTTCGTTAGGCTTTTATATTATTTTTGCCGGCTCCAAGCGGAAGTAGCTCAGTTGGTAGAGCATCAGCTTCCCAAGCTGAGGGTCGCGAGTTCGAATCTCGTCTTCCGCTCTTTTAAAAGGAATATGCGCAAGTATGTTCCTTTTTATTTTGGCATCATCCAAAAGATTTTTCCGGAAAGCAAATCTATAGTTGCAAATACCTTTAAGACTGTGAAGTGAGCAGCAAATCAAGGTCAGTATATTTCACCCCAAAACGCCTAGCAATCGGTGCATTGGTCACACAACCTTTGTAGAGATAGACCCCATTCCGAATTCCCGCTTTCATCTGTATCAATCCTTCAACGCCGCCACTGTCGGCACTTTCCTGCAAAATAGGCATGAGGATATTGCTGATAGCCCTGGAAGCAGTTCGGGAAACGCCTGAAGCGATGTTGGGCACGCAATAATGTACCACATCGAATTCCCTAAAAATCGGGTTTTCGTGGGTGGTCGTTCTTGAAGTTTCAAAAACGCCCCCCCCGTCTATGCTTACATCTACCACAATGCTTCCGGCCTTCATGGCCTTAACCATTTCTTCCGTTACTACCTGTGGCGTAATACCGTTGATGGGTTTCAATGCACCTACAGCTACATCGGCTGTTCTCAATTCTTCTGCCAGCATAACGGGTTCTATTACGGAAGTAAAGAGCCTCATGCCAAGATTGTTTTGCAAACGCATTAATCGGTAAATGGAATTGTCGAAAATCTGGACTGTTGCGCCCAAGCCCAGCGCGGTCCTTGCCGCAAATTCACCCACTACTCCGGCACCAATGATGAGCACTTTTGCCGAAGGCACACCAGAAATACCACCAAGAAGAATGCCTTTTCCATTGTTCTGATTGCTAAGATAATTGGCTGCAGTAAGGATAGCAGACGAACCGGCAATCTCGCTCATAGAGCGCACGATAGGATAATTCCCAGCATCATCTTTGATGGTTTCAAAAGCAATGGCGATGATTTTCTTTTTCATCAACAGCTCCAGCATTTCCTTTTTAAATAAAGGCATGTGGATGGGCGAGAAAATGACCTGATTGGGTTGTAGCCAAGCCACTTCATCCTCCGAGATGGGCGCACTTTTAATGATGGCTGTTGCTTTATAAAGCTCTGCTTTATCTGATACTATTCTTGCTCCAGCTTCGCTATAATCATGGTCAAAATAGAAAGAACCTTCGCCTGCACCGCGCTCTACCACTACTTCATGGCCTCGATTCACTAACACCGAAACCGCCTCTGGTGTGAGCGCTACCCTCTTTTCCTGAAAAGAATCTTCCTTAGGAATACCTATAAAGAGCCGCTTCTTTTTGGGTTGAATTTCCAAAACTTCTTCCAGCGGAACATAAGAGAATGATGGGGAGATAAACGGCTTCCTTTCCACACGCGCAATTTGCTGAAATGTACAACCTCAATCGTTATAAAAGAAGTCGGATGCCCTAGCTTAACGAATACAAACAAGGAGAAGTACTAAAGCTCGAAAGCCTATTTTTGTCGGACATCCCCCTATACAAAATTCGATTTCGCAGATGCTCCGGCAATTCAATCAACAACGCCTCCAACAACGTCTTTCTCCCCAGCAAATTCAAATCATGAAGCTGCTGCAGGTGCCGACTGTAAACTTAGAGGAGCGGATAAAGGAGGAAATGGAGGAGAACCCCGCACTAGAATATGAAAGTGACAATCCAAAGGAGGAAGACGATATCTATGGGTTGGACAAAAACGACCATGAGGAGGATACGCCAAGCGATAATGACCCATTAGACGAAGAGGTAGCTTTGAGTGATGATACAGCTGAAAAGGTGGACCTCGATGACTACCTGCGCGGCGAAGACATAGGCTCTTATGGTAGCGATTATAACGCCGACGATTTTGACTCAGACAGACAACCCATTCCTATTCGCTTAGAAACCAGTTTTCATGAGCATCTTATAAGTCAGCTTGGAATGTTGGAACTCAATGAGCGGGAAAGCAACATCGCCGAACAAATAATTGGCAGCATTGATGACGATGGTTATTTGCGCCGAGAAGTCCATGCTATTGTGGACGATTTGGCCTTTTCCAGAAATATTTCTACCGACGAAAATGAAGTAACTACCATTCTTGATAAAATCAGAAACACCTTTGATCCCGCTGGCGTAGCTGCATGGTCTTTGCAAGAATGCCTTATCCTGCAATTGCAACGCATCCAACCACAAAGCCCTGAAACCCGTGCTGCCATTACGTTACTTCAAAATAACTTCAATGAGTTTAGCAAAAAGCACTACGAAAAAGTGCAACGTGCTTTAGGCATTCCGGAAGAAGCTTTTAAAAATGTGATTACTCTTATCACCCGACTTACTCCCAAACCTGGCTCGGCTTATGGAACGGTAAACAAGGCTGAGACTTACGTAATCCCAGATTTCTTTGTCACTAATAATAATGGTAAGCTCGAGCTTACTCTCAATTCCAAAAACGCACCCGAACTCCGCGTTTCCGAAGGGTATCGAGAAATGCTGACCGCCTACGACCGGGGCGATAAAAAGGACAAACGACAAAAGGAAGCCGTTCAATTTATCAAACAAAAACTGGATTCTGCAAAATGGTTTATTGATGCCATCCGCCAACGGCAGCACACGCTCATCTTCACGATGCAGGCTATCATTGAAATTCAACAAAATTTCTTCCTGACGGGCGATGATGCGACCATGAAACCAATGATCTTAAAAGACATTGCCGAAATCACTAAGCTAGATATCAGCACCGTGAGCCGGGTGGCCAATAGCAAATATGTGCAGACGGAATTTGGCACCTTCAAGCTCAAATATTTCTTCTCAGAATCGATGCAAACGGATAGCGGTGAGGAAGTAAGTACCCGCGAAGTAAAAAGCATTCTTGCAGGATTTATTGCCGAAGAAGATAAAAAGAGACCATTTTCCGATGATAAGCTGACGGAAATGCTACAGGACAAAGGCTATAGTATTGCCAGGCGAACTGTGGCGAAATACCGAGAACAGTTGAATATGCCTGTGGCACGCTTGAGGAAAGAGTTGTAAACAAAAAAATCCAGCTCACAAAGCAAGCTGGATTTCCATTTGATTTTCCCTTTTACAAAATAGCCAGTTATAGATTTATCCTTTATTGGCCACTATATGTAGCCCAATATTTACCATCGGGCGGATAAATTTGTCCTTTAAGCTTTCATCATTTCCGTAGGATAAACCCCAATCTGTACGATTTATATTAAAATTAGCATCAGCCGTAACAGTATTTTCGTTCATAGCAATTTTCGCCGGAAAACTAATACCTTTCTTCACACCTTTTATCATGAGGTTGCCCATCACCGTATGCGTTGCGTCTTTCATCACCAAATCCTTAGTTAACACTGCATCAATGCCTTGCTTGACCCCGGTGATTTCAAAACTGGCTAAGGGGAAATTTCCAACTTCAAAGAAATCAGCACTTTGCAGGTGGTGCAACAATTTGGTATTCCCACTCGTGTCTTCGTCTAAAGAATGGATACTGGTGATAGCAATGTCAAATTTTCCGCCGCTTACACTTCCATTTTCCACAGAAAGTACCCCATTTTCGAGCTTCATTTTTCCCCGATGCTGTACAACTGGCGTGGTGCCGATCCAGATAAGCTCGCTTTGCTGTAAATCAGCATGATAGGTTGTACCACTTAAGGCACTCGCTGCCATCACCGCACTGGTTTTGGCTTCATCAGCTTTTGGCGCATCTTTGCAGGAAGCAATAAAAAGTGTGGCTGCTGCGAGCAACAAAAAACTACGTTTCATAAGCGTGTGGTTTAATTTCGGCAAAGAAATGATTAGAAAACTAAGAAAACCAAGCATTTAAATTTATAGCCGTATTGAAGCAATGAAAGAAATTAACGTTGAAGAATTAAGGAAATGGCAAAAGGAAGGAAGGGAATTCCTTCTTGTAGATGTAAGGGAAGAATGGGAACATAGCCATTCTAATATTGGTGGAATGCTCCTTCCTTTGGGTGAATTAATGCACCGAAAAGAAGAAATTCCACAAAACATTCCGGTAGTTTTATATTGCGAAAAAGGAATAAGAAGCGTGATTGCCAGCCAAAGATTAGAACCAATTGGCTTTCAAAATCTATACAATTTGAAAGGAGGAATGAAGGCTTGGAGAAAAGATTAGAAGTATTTATTCTCTTAATAGTCAAGGAAAAGTGAAACTAAATAACCGAATCGTATTTTACCTTACCTTCGCGCAACCAACAAATTAAGCCATGAAGAAAATCTTAATCCCAGTTGCGCTTCTGCTAGCTGCGACCACTGCTGTGATTTCTTGTAAAAAGGATGACAACACTACAAAAAGCCGCCACGATATGTTCGTTGGCAATTGGAAACCTTACCAAATAGGTGAAGACGAAAATGGCAATGGCATTTGGGATGCCAACGAAAAAGTGATTGACTCTGATGCTGAGGTGTCCTTTGTAATGTTTAAAGGCGATGGAACAGGTACTATAACTAGTGATAGCGACGGTATTCCAGTTGTTTTCCCGATGACCTGGACTCTCCAAAACAACGAAAGCGACCTTCGGCTTCTATCATCCATCTTCGGTAACTCAGATACAATTATTCAGAAAATAGTATCCATAGACGAATCTACCTTCATATTAAAAGACACTACAGAATCCCCAGTCTCTTTTATTTCCTTCAACAAGCAGTAATATTCCCTTAATCTAATGCCCCGCATCTTTTGGAGCGGGGCATTTATTTTAGAAGGAAGCTTGGTTGCACTCCTTTAAAAATATCCTTGTAGTATATTAATTTAGGCTTACCTTCGCGGCTCAATCAAAAAATCATGAAAAAAATCCTTATCCCCGTAGCACTTTTGCTAGCTACCATCACTGCTGTAACTTCTTGTAAGAAAGACGACAGCGCAAAAAGCACCCATGATAAGTTCATTGGTACATGGAAATCCTACCAACATGGAGTTGATTCTAATAACAACGGTGTCTGGGATGCAAACGAAAAGGCAAACGACACAGGTTCTGATATCAGTACGCTCGTGTTCAAAAGCGATGGCAGCGGATCGGCTGCTGGCGATTTTGGCGGCACACCGATTACGCTACCTTTTACTTGGAATCTCCAGAACAACAACAACGATCTTCGTATGATTACCTCATTTATAGGCACTGATACGACAATTCAGAACATCGTAACTATTACGGACAATAGCCTTGTCTTGAAAGATCCTTCTAAATCTCCGGTGGCTTTCCAGTCTCTGAACAAGCAATAAGCTTTCTTCAATAATCCCATAGCCCTGCTTCTACCCGAAGCAGGGCTTTTTTTGTTTAGGGAGAAAGGTATTTATTTTTGAAAAATGTTGTTAACTGGTTGATTGTGGTTAATGATGTTATTTGTAGGAGATAACCCTGACGCAGAAGATGGTTGATGCTCAACGATAGAAACAAGTATAAGCGCAAAAAAATTAAGAAAACATTAGCGCCTTTCAATTCTTGGTTGTATTTTTGCGGCGAAATTTTATCAAAACCTTAGTATCGCTCAAATTTTATGAAAAAACTCCTCCCTTCTTTTGCACTGTTCCTCATTTTTTCTGTGGTCGGCCAAACCATTTCGGCACAACACTATCAAGTGGAAAAGGGTTTAATGAAAAAGGATAAAGTACGGCCATTAAGCATCATCGGAAATGATGCCGCCGGAAATATCTATGCCGTTGGTGCACGCAAAAAGATGTCGTACATCATTCCGCTTATTTTCTTCAATAGATTTCATTTTAAGTCAGTTAAATACGTCAAGAAGTATGACAAGGACATGAATCTCGTTGAGGATGTTCCGTTCACGGGCACTACGAATAATTTTAGTCCGGCTCAACTGGATGGCACAATTGATGCCATTTCAGTTATGGGTTTCGCTGGGGTGTGGTCTAACAATCTCACTTTCAATAGCTTTATTTGGCAAGGAGAACATTACGGCATTTCGGCCAACAAAGATAAAAATAATTTTTGCCTCGTCAATTTCGGATTGGATGCTTCGATTCGAAAAACTTACCCCATAACCTATTTGCCCAAAGGCAAATCTAGAAAATCCAAGCTAATATACAAGGATGTGACTTGGAATTTTTCTCCAGATAGCAATTACATCATATTCGTGGCCGCTGACAAACTGGAGGAAAAAAAATCAAAAAAGGCATATATCTCCGTCTTCGACAGGGCATTAAATCCTATATGGCATTCATCGTATAGCATGCCTTCCAAGAAATCCGGCACAGAGTTTAAATCTGTCACAATCAACAACCGAGCCCAGGTATATATGCTCTCTGAAAAGACAAATATTAAGAAGGGGCGCTCCTCAATCACAAGTATGATGTACATGGATCAAAACCATCTTCGCCCTCTATTTGTGCCGTTGAAATTTGGCGATCAATATGCAGATAATGTGCAACTTTCTATGAATAAGGCCGGTAAACCCGCCATTATGGGCTTTTATAAAACAAAAAATAAGAAAACTGCCGGCTATGATGGCCTTTTATACGGAACCGTGGATTCTACCGGATTGGTCAATGTATCTAAGAAAGAAGCTTTTACTCCAGATATGGTAAGCGCAGTTTACAGTGCAAGGGAACAGAAGAAAATCGACAAAAAAGTAAGAAAAGGTAAAAAGGTAACAGAAGAGCCCGAGTTTAAATTTATAGAATTCCTACCTACTCCTGATGGAGGAGCTTTGGCAATGGCCGAAGAGCAATATTTAAGTATCGAGACCCACACTACTTACAACTCGAAAGGAGGCAGTAGTACCCATACTACCTATATCTATCATTATAACGATTTAATGATGGTGAAACTCAATTCAGATTTAGATATCCAATGGGTAAAAAAGGTTGCCAAAAACAATGAAATAAAATTAGGATATCCAGTAAAACCTTGGGTAAAGGATTATGCGGTTTGTAACATGAGTTCCAACTTCTACGTATTTATTAATGACCACAAAGGACTCGCGGAAAATGTGCATTCCAGAAAAAGTAAGAAAAGCATGTTCAGAGCAGTCTCAACCTATGCCGTCACTGTAGATAAATCCGGAAATTTGAATCGTCAGGAAATGATTAAAGCCGGCGAAATGGGCAAGTATAATTTGGATATTCATCGGGATGTGTATGCTGCAAACAATAAGATTTTCTTCCTCGCAACACGTAACCTACGTGGTTCCAAATCAATTTTAGGAAGTGTAGCTATTGTTGATGGTAAAATGGGTGAAAGTTCTACAGAGTAAATTAATTCCTTCATAAAGCGGTTCAATTTTATCATGAGGCTAAAGAATTTGTTAAGCCTGATTCTGCTTGGGCTGTCGCACTGGGCAAACGCAGGAACAGAGACTTTTTCCTTCGGACACTGTATTGTTGCCTTAGTTGACAGTACTACTGCTGCCGGGATTCTTCAGCAACCTGATGCCTATACTAATTCCCACACGGCGTTTGATTTGTCCATTCGTTTGGATAGGCCGAACGGATTAATTGAGGGCGATTATTTGAAGGCTGCCGGCCATGACGTAACGAACTGGCCGACTGCTGAAAAATCATTGCTTCTTTCTGCTTTTTCCCAAATAGACTCGATGGCGAGCCTGAAGGGTTGGCACTTGCACTTGCCGGACACGATTAAAATGATAAAGACAAATTGCCGCGAGGAATTTGGCGCGGAGGGCTACACCCGTGGCAACTGCATTATGCTGAATTCTGCTGCGGATCCCATTTCTACCGCTGTTGTCGCGCATGAATTATGGCATGTCATTAGCAGACTCAATCCAGACTTGCGCAAAAAAATCTATGAGGTTTTTCACTTTAAACCCTGCAATTCCATTGATTACAAGGAAGCCTTGCACAATCGAGTAATTACTAACCCCGACTGTCCGTTTCTGTTGAATTATGCCACAGTCGAGGTAGATGGTCAGGAACAGGACGTAGCGCTTGTCCTTTATTCAAAATCAGGTTATTCGCCCGGGAAAGGGCTGATGGATTATCTGAATATTGGATTGTTGGCACTTCAAGGCGACGATAGCCACAAAAAACCACTTTTAGTGGATGGCGAACCGAAGATTTATGAGGTTCAGGATGTCCCTGATTTTATTAGACAAGTTGGGATGAATACACCTTATATGCTTCATATTGAAGAAGTAAGTGCAGAACATTTTTCTGCACTCGTTACTGGTAAAATACTGAGGCAAATGGAATTTGTGACTGGGTTTGGTGAGGTTTTAAAACAATAGTCAAAAAATAATCTCCAGAGCTAATTAAATGCCCTGCTTCCTCTGAAGTGGGGCGTTTTTGTTTCTACCTTCGCAGCACAATGCCAATATTCGAAGAATGGATGCCGCACCCTCACAGCCTCGCAGCCATCTGGCATATCGAAGAAGAGGAAGCCTTCTTTTTAGATAAAAATTCCGTCCGCGCAGCAACTGCCCATAGTAATATCAAGCATCCAAAACGCAGACTGGAACATATCGCCGGCAGGTATTTGCTCCAACATCTCAAGGAAGATTTTCCGCTGCATCAGGTAGCCAATGATATTCACGATAAGCCTCGCCTACCCGACAATGCTTATTATTTCAGCTTGTCGCACAGCTTTCCCTATGTGGCCGCCATCATTTCTACCCAAGAAGAATGTGGCATCGATATACAAGTCTGGAAAGAAGGCATGCACAAGATTGCCCACATGTTTCTATCACCAGAAGAACAAGCACTGAGTGATCACGAAAACACTCAATATACCCTCGCTTGGAGTGCAAAGGAAGCAGCTTATAAATGGAATGGTCGGCGCGGCATAGACTTCATCGCAGATTTGCCGATAAAAAAGATTTCCACAAAGAACACAAAGTTTTCAATTCGAGATTCTGCTAAGCATTTTGACGTAAAAATATGCTACAAAGGGCAAGAAATATCGCTGGAAGCCGCGCTGTTCAAGGATTTCGCCTTTGCCTTGCTGGTTAAAGACCGATAGCTCTTCGACAAAGTTGAATTCATGCTATGTGGATAATTTTTTAGAAAACTAAAGTTTTTTTGAAAAAAACTCAAGAATACACTTCCTTTGCAAAAATTTTAATTAGACAAGCAGATTAAATTATCCTCCAAAAACAATCTTTATCAAACAGAAAATGAATTCTCGCTTTCCCGCCATCCAGGAGCATCGCTCTGATGAGAAGAAAATCAACCATTATAACGGCAAGAAAGTGACCGCAATTTTCGCCGCCAACGTTTTTACCAACAAAGCCATGCGCGAATGGCTAAGTGATGAAGCTTACAAAAGCCTCACAGCTTCCGCGAAAAACGGCACCCGTCTCGACCGTAAAATGGCCGATCAGATTGCTTCCGGCATGAAGGCCTGGGCCGAAGAAAAAGGCGTTACCCACTTCAGTCACTGGTTCCAACCACTCACCGGCACTACAGCAGAAAAGCATGATTCATTTTTCACCATAAAACCCGACGGCACAGCTATAGAATTGTTTGATGGCGATTCGCTCATTCAGCAAGAACCCGACGCAAGTTCTTTCCCAAATGGCGGTATCCGCGCCACTTTTGAGGCTCGTGGCTACACCGCTTGGGATCCGAGTTCTCCTGCTTTCATCATGGAAACGGGCTTTGGAAAAACACTTTGCATTCCTACCATCTTCATTGCTTATAGCGGCGAAAGTCTGGACCACAAAGCACCATTGTTGAAAAGTATCGCTGCGCTGAACAAAGCTGCGGTTGATGTCTGCCAGTATTTTGATAAGAACGTTACGAAGGTTACGGCGACGCTTGGTTGGGAGCAGGAATATTTTCTTGTAGATGAAGGCATGGCCAATGCTCGTCCCGACTTGGTGATGTGTGGCCGCACGCTCATCGGTCATTCTCCTGCCAAAGGACAGCAACTGGAAGACCATTATTTTGGCTCTATTCCTGAAAGATTTTTTGCTTTCATGCAGGATTTCGAACAGGAATCTTACAAGCTCGGCATTCCTCTAAGAACGCGTCATAATGAAGTAGCTCCCGGTCAATTTGAGTGCGCGCCTATTTATGAAGAAGTGAACATCGCAGTGGACCACAACTCGCTGCTCATGGACGTGATGGCGCGTGTAGGCAAGCGTCACAAGCTGAAAGTATTGCTCCACGAAAAGCCTTTTGCAGGCGTAAACGGAAGTGGAAAACACAACAACTGGAGCCTCGCCACAGACACCGGCGTTAACCTTTTAGCCCCTGGAAAAACACCGCGCACCAACTTGATGTTCCTCACTTTTTTTGTGAATACCATCAAGGCCGTACACGATCACGCCGACCTCATCCGCGCCTCCATCGCCAGTGCAGGAAACGACCATCGTCTTGGTGCCAACGAAGCGCCGCCAGCCATCATTTCCGCCTACATCGGTTCTTATCTCACCAAGGTTTTAGACGAGATTGAAGAGCGCGTGAAAGACAAATTTGACGAGCAAGATGAAGCCATTTTGAAGCTCGATATTCACAAGCAAATTCCAGAATTGTTGCGCGATAATACCGACCGCAACCGCACTTCTCCTTTCGCTTTTACAGGTAATAAGTTTGAATTCCGCGCCGTGGGTTCCACTGCCAATTGTGCCGGGCCGATGATGGTGCTCAACACGATTGTAGCGCAGACCTTGAAGGAATTTAAGGCCGAAGTGGATGGCTTGATTGAGAAAGGTGAGAAGAAGGAAATTGCCATGCTGCATGTACTTCGTGCTTCCATAATTGCCTCCAAAAACATTCGTTTTGAAGGCGACAACTACAGCGAAGAATGGGCAGCAGAAGCAGCAAAACGCGGCCTCTCCAATTTCAAAACCACCCCGACTGCGCTTGATGCGTATGTAAGTGCGAAATCTAAAAAGCTCTTCATCGACAATGGCATTTTTACAGATAGAGAAATGGATGCACGGCATGAAATAATGCTGGAAGAATACGTGAAAAAGGTGCAGATTGAGGCGCGTATTTTGGGCTATCTCGCTACCAACCACGTGTTGCCGGCGGCCATAGAATACCAAAACCTGTTGATAGCCAATGTGCGCGGATTGAAGGAATTGGAGCTAGGCGAAGACAGCTATAAGGCGCAGATACACTTGCTCAAGGTGGTTTCCGGACATATCCAGGCCATCAACGTCAAGGTGGAGGAAATGATTGAACATCGCAAAGTGGCCAACAATACCGAGGACATGCACAGCCGCGCGTTGCAATATTGCGATAAAGTGAAACCTTGTTTTGAAACCATCCGCTACCATTCCGATAAGCTGGAACTAATAGTGCAAGACAGCCTTTGGCCTTTGCCTAAGTACCGGGAATTGTTGTTTTTGCGCTAAGCAATGACGGAAGATTGTTTTAAGGCAATCTCTTTATCATAGCCACCACGGCATCTTTCAGAAGGTGTCGTGGTTTTTTTTGGGGAAGGAACCGGTAATCTGGGGATTACCGACCGGGGGTACTTAGACTGGGGTCTAAGTACAACGAGGACTGAGGTCTAAGTACAACGGGTACTTAGACTGGGGTCTAAGTACAACGAG
>JBDTKK010000040.1:0-4642 GCA_039935335.1 Chitinophagaceae bacterium | reverse complement strand
GCGTGCGGATAATATCGCCGCTCCTAATGGCATTTTTGATGGTGTTGATGAACTCTTCCTCGTGCGTCTCCATCTTGAAACTGACGAAGTAGGTACCGATATAGGCTGAGATAGCATCGAGCGCTTCTTGGGTGTAGCCGCTGGCGCTTTTGCCCCATTTTATGGTTTTCTTTTCGAGGAAGGGAATGACATCGCTGCTCTTCATGATGGCGGCTTTGTGGGTGTCAATCACGCAGAGAAAGGGCGGGACGTACTCGCCTTTGTTCAGCGCATCCTGCACATAATGCATGAGCTGGGTAAACATGGCGTAGGTACTATTCTTGCCGCTGTCTTTTGACTCAAACCAGATTTCTTTAGTCTGGATGTCTATCAGGTTTTTGGAATAGGCTTTCAGCCCCAAAGCCTTGATGTACGCATCTTTCACGTCTTCTTCGCTGCAAGCTTGTTGCAGTTTTTGGTAAAGATTCATGCGCTAATGTAGGGGCATTGAAGGGGGTGGAAACAGAGCATGCGGTGATAAACTGGAGCTGTATTTTAGCTGGATAAATAAAATTGCGCGGGCTGAAAAATGTTTTTGTAATCGAGTTTTAAGGAAACCCGATTGTGACCACCCGCAAGTACGCAAATGCTACAGTAATCAACCGCCACACTTTTTGGAGTTTTTCTTATAAAAGTAAACCCCAACGAAAATGAACGTTGGGGTTTACTAGCCGATAAAAGGCTAACCTTGAAGAGGCGGAACAGATTAATCGAGGTCAATTCCTTGCACTTCATAGACAGTGCAATTCTTGGAAAGCGAAAAATCCTATTTAATTACCGTCATTTGCGAAGCGATGATATCGCCCTCGCTTGACTCCAGTGTATAAACATAATTGCCGGCTGCGAGACCATCTGCAGTTATAACTGCAGTATGCTCACCGATTGTATTATTGCCTAAATCCATCACGCGAATAGTCCGTCCATTATTGTCATAAATAGTTATCACAACATTTGCTACTTTCTTAACTGCATATTTAACGGTGGTAGTTGTTGCAACAGGATTTGGATAATTGCCGTAGAATGCAAGGTTATTCGCATTAAAACCACCTGCAGAAAGGCCACATGATGCACAGTTCAACTTCACAAGCGGTGCTATGATTTTGTTACCGCCATTCGTAACACCAAGCGTGTAAGCAACAGATGTCCATACGCCTGCTGAAGTCTGAATTAAATTATTTGCAGTCACTAAAGTATCGCCTGTTCCAGCCTCAATAGTTGCGTGGTTAACAAGTGTCACATGTGTGGTACGAAGACCCAAAAGGCTATCTGTTGGAGACCAATTGTAAGGCATTGTATAACCTACATAAACATTTTCTGAAACGTTTACGGGTGTTGCGAGGTAAGTTATAGTAGCCGTTCCATTGATATTAAGCGTGTTTCCTGCGACCACTTTAGTAGCAATCGGCGAACCAGTTGGAGTGCCATATACGTAGAACTTAGTACGACCTGTTACGGGAATTTTATTGGTACCTTTCTTCCACACAGAAAGCGTTACATTCTTCGCTGAAGAAGTACCGGTTTGAGCGTTACCACCCCATTTAGAGAAAAAGCCGGTAATCTGCGTTAGGGTATCGTTATTGCCCGATATGTCAAAATCGGTAAAATAATGCTCCGCAAAACCGTGGTAGCCCAAAGCGTTGGTACCGTAAAAGAGTCCGCTATCCAAAGGTTCTGCGTAATCAGAATAAAGATTAAAATTGGTGCCTACTCGCTGTGAGTCATTCGCCAGATTGTACTCGACCGATAGACCAGCACCCTTGTTGGCTCCCATAGGAGTAAGGACACTACATTGATGACTGCCAGCAAGCTGAACGTCATTATCGGCCGTGGGCACTGTAGATACAGGTTGTTGCGCAAACGCAGCGGTAAAAGGCACTGATGCGACAAGGAGGAGTAATAATTTCTTCATGAGGTTGTTTTTGAGTGGTGCGAATCTAACGGTTTTATTTGGAGATGCCAAACAGAAACTTTGAGAACGCAAATGCCACCATTTTAGTCCAGCGCAGCGAAATTAAATTTCCAATAAAATTCGGGTCTCCAGCCTGCAACGTGATAGAAAACGGTAGATATTGCCAATGGTTCTTGTAGCATTTGCTCCATCCCAGTGAAGTTTGCTTTTCCAGAAAATTAGGGAGCAGAATTGCCATGCAATTTTCGCAGTATTTCCTCCTTTCTTTGCGTTCAATTTGTCAAGCATTTTCCTACAATGACCCAAGACCTAAGGGCTCCCCAACGCAAGAAACTCCACACCGCTTGGGCGATGTACGATTGGGGCAATTCGGCCTACAACTTGGTCATTACTTCCACCATTTTTCCTGTTTATTATAATGCCGTCACCACCACAAAATCTGCGGATGGTAAATCCATTTTCTCGGATGAAGTGGTGCTGTTCGGACATAGTTTTCACAACACGGCGCTGTCCAATTATACGCTTGCTGTCGCTTATGCCATTGTCGTCATTTTATCGCCCATACTCTCTTCTGTGGCCGATTTGCGGGGCAATAAAAAACGCTTCATGCAGCTCTTTACCTATCTCGGCGGACTGGCCTGCTGCGGCCTATTTTTCTTTGATGCTTCGAGTATTGGTTGGGGCTTGGCTTGCTTTGCGCTGGCGGCAATCGGGTATTGCGGTGGGCTGGTTTTCTACAACGCTTATCTCCCGGAAATAGCCACTGATGCGGAGCAAGATAAGGTGAGCGCGAAGGGTTTTGCACTGGGTTATATCGGCTCCGTTTTGTTACAAATTGTGTGTTTCACTTTCTTCTTTTTCCCGCAATGGTATGGGATGGAAAAGGGGAGCGATGCGCTGGCGGCGAAGATTTCCTTTTTGCTTGTAGGCCTTTGGTGGATGGGCTTTGCGCAGATTCCTTTCCTCAAATTACCGAAAGGAACACCCAGAATTAAAGACAGTTCCAGAAGCATCCTGAACAATGCCGCGCATGAATTGAAGAAGGTGTTTATTCAGGTGAAATCCATGCCGGTTTTGAGGACTTATCTCGGCGCTTTTTTCCTGTACAGCATGGGCGTACAAACGGTGATGTTGGCGGCTGCAAACTTTGGCGCGAAGGAATTGCATTTAGAGTCGTCCCAACTCATCATCACCATCTTGGTCATTCAATTGGTGGCTATTGCCGGTGCTTATTTGATGGCCAAGCTTTCTGAAAAGTTCGGAAATCTGAGGGTTCTTTTGTTGGTGGTTGGAGTGTGGATAGGCATTTGTGTGGCGGCTTATTTTACTTATACTGCGGTTCAGTTTTACATCTTGGCAGGTGTTGTCGGATTGGTGATGGGGGGTATTCAAAGTCTTAGTCGAAGCACTTATGCGAAGTTGATGCCGGAGACGAGGGACACAGCTTCTTTCTTTTCCTTTTATGATGTAACAGAGAAGTTGGCGATAGTGATTGGCATTTTTACTTTTGGTTTTATTGAAGAGACGACGGGCTCGATGCGGAATAGCATTTTGGTTTTGATAGTATTTTTTGTAGCGGGTGCTTCAATGCTTTTTGCGGCACGGCGGCGGCAGGTGTTTATTTCCATAAAGCCCTGAAAGGGCGTAAGCTAATAGCGAGGGGTGAAGCCTCTCGCTACTACCCCGATGCGGAATAGCATTTTGGTTTCGATAGTATTTTTTGTAGCGGGTGCTTCAATGCTTTTTGCGGCGCGGCGGCGGCAGGTGTTTATTTCCATAAAGCCCTGAAAGGGCGATATATAATAGCGAGGGGTGAAGCCCCTCGCCTCGAGTTTAGCCCTTCCCCTCTTTTTAAATTATTTTTTTGTTGAAATACTTATCTAGCGCGGATTTCTTTGTATTTTTGTGTCTAGTTAAAACACTAGATATGGGATATTTCACCAAAATTCAGATTATAAAGCGTAAGAGTAGCGAGCAGCTTTATGTAAACTTTCCTGCTGCCGTCGCGCAGGCAATAGAATTGGAACACGGTGAGGTGGTCGAGTGGCTCATTGATGACCATCAAAACCTTGTGCTTCGCCGTTCCGATGCTGCGGTTGCAGCACTTAAAAAAAACTCCGGCTTCGGACTACCTGATTCAGGCCTTCGATTCGCTTTTTAATAAGTGCGCTGATGCGTTTAGTCAAAATCGTATTTTGGAACGAGCTAGAGAATTAGCCCACGGTCTTCTTATTTGTTCTGGACGAGCGACCATCACGGGTATGCTCATCGCAGCAGGTCGGCAATTTGTCGATTGCTCCGCAGCCTATAGGCTTTTCAGTAGGGAAAGAATCAATGCTGATAAGTTCTCCAAGGTTGCTTCTGCCTGTTGCCTAGAACAGATTCCTCCAGAGCATATGCTGGTGGCGCATATGGACGATACAATAATGCGGAAAACGGGTAAGAAAATCCCTGGTACCAGTTGGCGTAGAGACCCTACCGGGCCTCCTTTTCGTCCAAATTTTGTATGGGCGCAGCGAGCTATTCAACTCACTTTAAGCTTGCCTTCTCTTGATAACTCCGGAGCATCAAAAGCCATCCCTGTTTCTTTTGTTTCCGCACCAAGTGTGAAGAAGCCTTCCTCAAAAGCTAGTGCCGAGGAATTGGCAGCATTCAAACTTCAACAGAAAAAGCAAAACCTTAGTCGGCAAGGAT
>JBDTKK010000039.1:0-12740 GCA_039935335.1 Chitinophagaceae bacterium | reverse complement strand
GCAGCAATTGATGAATCCTGCTTCGCGTTAAGTGGCGCGTCAGATGCTCCAAAATCCACCGTTTTGTTCGTGAGTTGCAATATTCCTCCGCCAGAACCGATTGATTGATAGTTTACCCTAAGTCCTGTTGCCTTATTATAAGCATCAAACATCTTGGAAAACAAAGGATTGTCGAAGGTACTCCCTGCTCCAAGGAGTGTGTTGCTGTCTGCATTGCTATTGCTGCCGCCAGTTGAGGAGCAACTTGAAAGACCTGCAACTAGAAAAAATCCTGCAAGGAGTCGAGTGATTCTTGTAAAAAACATTGGTTGTTGTTGTGATTAGAAATATTAAATTATTTTCCATAAATATAATAGAATGTTAGGCGGTAAACCAGGTCGTGGGCATCGTTGTTTGAACCATAGTTTTTTGGCCCAGCATTTTGGTAGGCATTGTACCAAAGGTTTGGCATAATGTGTACGTTTTTCACTGGTGTGTAATCCAATCCCACGGTAACAAATTGTTCTTTCGTGTTTGGATTATATTGCGATGTAAGTGGATTCATGGAAGCGTAATCCGTGTTGTTATTATTAGCTGATGGATTATAGTTGTCATATCTGGCAAAGAATCCAAGGGCATCTTTATAAAGTTTTCCTTTTGCAAATATGGAAAATCCGAGTGCCTTCGTAGAGACGGTATCTTTGGTCACACCATCAACTTTGGTGTCAACTTCATCGCCCCGAAGATTCGTCATGAACGCTTCAACACCAATGGTAAACTTAGGCACTACATACGCTATGAAAAGCTTATTTGTGTTACGATCATGATACCATCCCGGAATATAGTTCATGCGATTGTAGTCGCTATAGAGGTCAACTATCAGTTTCTGGTTAAAGAATTTATAGTTCACGTCTGCCCAAAACCACTTATTTTTGTCGTTTTCTGGCTTCGCACCTGTACCGTTGCTTACCACTAAGGTATAGGAAAAATTTTTGTCTTTTGGAAGATGACCTTGAAGACTGATGCCTAAATCATAGGAGGATGTTCGACGAATATCCATAATGGTTCGTTCCACCGAGCGGTAGCCCCAAATCGGTTCCGAGGTGGTAGCAAACGCAGGCGTTGCCTGCATTCCAAAAACAAGATCCGAGCCTTTGAAGATGTCTTTCCAACGTATGTTGGCAAGCTTTAAATAGGGCGCAAATTTACCATTAGCAAGAAGGTCGCCACCATTGAAATCGTCTTCGGCAGCAAGTAGAAATTGAGTGGAAAATTTCTTACTGATTTCATAATCATAGCCTAGATAAACCCTCCGCAATTGAAAAAGACTTTGATTGACGGCAACATTGGAATATTGGTTGTTCCCACCACGTCCATTGCCCCCAACAGTATCGCCCTGTGTTTTGTAGGCAAAATCGCCAAAAGCGTAGCCCCAGAGTTTTCCGGATGGTTTAAATTCCGCTGTTTCTTGCGCAGATGCATTGATACCCAATACAAAAGCTAAAATAAATAATAAAACCTGTTTGTTCATACTCCTGCGCTTTTTAATTTTAAAGCGCAAAAGTAATTTGGCAGTGTTACGGCACTATGACCCCAATGTTATCTTTATGTTTCCAAGGGTTTCTTCATTGATATCTACATTTGGTTCTTCAACTCTTTTTCAGCCAAAATTCATCGGGATAATCATCTTTCAATGGCGTTCTATGCAATTCCTCTAAGATTCGCCCAATATTTATGAGTTCCACGTCTGAAAACTTTTCTTCCAAATGCGGAAATAATTCTCGTTCTTCAAAACGAATATGGTCTGAAACCAAATCTGCAAGCTCATTCATTTGTGCCACAGTTGGCTGTTCGCTTTGCTTAATTTCTTCCACAAGATACTGAATACCTTTATGTTGCTTGAGGCCTTCCGCTACCATATCATCAGATTTGTCTTGAAACAAAAGTCGTTCTTCCGTAGCAAAATGCTCACGGAGATTGTCTCCCCAGAAATACATAATATATCCCTTCATCCTCTCCGGCTCAATACCAAATTTCAAGCCCTGACGCAACTTCCAACCGAATAACAAGCCGAAATGATGCTCTCGCGATAGCAGAACAATGTTTGGATCTCTTTTAATTGGTTTGTCTTCCATTGTAATTTTATTAAAGGTTAAGATACTACACCTAAGGGTTTTGAAATGCTTATACCAACTTGAAGAATTGTGTTAGTCAAAATCTATTTCAGCTCCGGCCTCCATCACAATACAGGCTTTGAAGTCTGCAACGACTCTTAAAATATGTTGCTGTCCGGATGGGATTGCCTGCTGCGAGCCGGCATACAATTCTATCGTTTCATCACCAAGAATCAAAAGAGCCTCTCCTTCTAACACTATTACAAATGCATCCGATGTTGCATGATGGCTTGGCATGTTTTGACCACCAGGAATACTGACATTTAATATTCTATACTTGTCGTTATGAAATACTTCGTTCAAGATTACTGTTATTTATCCGGTAATAGTTCTATTATGTAATACCATATTAGTTCTTCGCAGCAGAATTATTTTCGCGGCCTCGCACGCAACATAAAGCAAGCGCAGCAAAGACTTTGCCACTGGAATTCCACGATGGATTAAGTTGGAGCTCCATTATAAAATTGGCAGAATTCATAAACTTTTAAGAACAAGAATGTCAAGTATCAATACGGGGATAAATGGAAGTATTAATATATTTCGGCAAGCAGACGCAGCGATAAACTAAATTGAAGCAAATCCACAGGCTCGCTTTTTTGATGCATGAAACTCCAATCACTCAATTTCTAAGCTAATTGGTAATGTAATTCCAGAGGCATCGAACTTTAGATGAGCCTCAATAAAGCATATCGCAGCCACCTTTTAGCACTAAAGCAACGGAATCGTTATTTAAATAATCCTTGAAAACGCGATTTCAATTTAGCTTTTTGCCATGTCCTCCAGCTCAATTGACTTAGGGAAAAGGATATTGTTCTCCAAATGTATATGCTTATGTAAATCCTTTTCAAACTCCTCTACCATAGCAAAGGCTACTTTGTAAGTATTACAGCCATCAGCGGGTGTAGTGTATCCGTTACTCAATTCAGCAATCCGTGCTAATCTTTTTCCTTCATGGAGATGCTCCTCCATCATCATATTGATAGGACCTTCAATGGAACCAAAGCTTGCCGTGGGGAGCGGTTGATCCTTCCTTTCAGCTTCCACCATTTGCCGGATGTAGGGGAATATTACGGTTTCCTCCTTTTGCATATGCTGTAAAAGCTCCTCTGATGAATCAAGGAATAATTGCTCGATTTCTGCCAATTCCGGATGCCGACCACCATGCACCTTATTGATCTTTAGGAGGTAAGCCCTGATTTCCGGGGATTTATCCGTCACATACCGATGATGGGTCTTCTCGATATAATCTGCCAAAAGGTCGAGCGGCCAAGAGCGGTAGTCAATACTATCGCTGGTACCATCTGATGCCGCAGACTTCAATTCTTGTGCTACGACTTCATGGTTTATAGCTTTCTCCCGACAAGCTTCTTCCAAAGAACGGCCACCTTGACAGCAAAAGTCAATGCCGTATTTCCGAAATATGGAAGCTGCTTTGTAATTTTCGGCTACCATGCTTCCAATGGTCTTTTGTTGATTTAGTGTCTCCATAGTGAGTATTGTTTTAATGAATTAAGAGTTGTTAATATTGATTCCTTTTGCGTGATCCTTAGAACTGCCTCCATGCTTTGCCTCAACTTGATTGCTGCTAGCACTATTTTTTGCTACTTCGGCAAGGTAGCCACTAAAACATGCTCCTACCGTACCGGAGAACATATATAGCCAGCGCTCAAAGTGGTGATTATTAATGTATAATTTTAAATCATTCTGTATAGGGCTGCCAAGATATCTTCTACCAAACAATACTATTGAATTCCAGAATTCCCAAACCTTCTCAAGCTGAGGCTTCTAAATCCCCTTTGTTATCTTGTTAGAAATTGGAGTTGATAGTTCGTCTTTACGCACTTCGCAGAAAAATTAGTGTGCAAGCAAATGGATATCGCGCTCGTCCTGTATGTCGGATATATAGGTAGCACTGGTCATCGCATTAGGCGATAGTATGAGATGATGAGTTTTGGAGATCAATTATTCTGTTCAGAAAAGTATTGGCCATAATTTCTCCTCGTTTTTTAGCATCATTGGCAATTGGCCCTTCAAAGTGATTATCAACGGTTTGCCACCACCAATGCAACCAATGCTCGAAGTGTGTTTGCATGACTGGCATATGTGCATGACGGGCAAATGGATTACCCACGTACCCAGTCTTGCCGAAAAGCGCAGCATTCCAAAATTTGTACATTTTGTTGAGATGTGGCCCCCAGTCGCCGGGAATATGTTCGAAAAAAATCGGTGCTAAAAGTGCATCCTCCTTCACCTTTCCATAAAATTCATCAACAAGAATTTTGATATCCTCAAGCCCTTTTATATCACTTTTCATTTAAAAATAGTTACAGTAGATGAAGTTACGGCAAAATAGATTGCCCAGCCCACAAACGCAATTACCATAATAAATATCCAGAATGGAATACTTTGTGGTGTTTCACTTCCCACTATCATAAAGTTTTTAGAATCACCTTTGCCATATGCATTGACCATCAAGGGGATAACTCCATCTACTACGGCGTTTTCATTAATACCTTCTACGGCTATTGCAGGGCCATTCCTAACTTCAAAAGGAATAAGCCGGATGCCTTCCTTGCCTGTTGGGTCGCGGCTTACTATCTTGAGGGTATGCTTTCCATCCACGAGTTTAGTCGTGTCCAACTCGAAATTCACTGGGGAAAGTAGTTCCGCCATTGGCTTTTCGTCTTCATCGATGAAGAGGAAAATCGTGCTTTTATCTTTCATCGTATCAGTCATTTAAAATAAAATTTTTTATGTGATTTGTGGATTTTTCACCTGGCCGCACCAACCATTTTATAGAATAAAAGAGTACTGCGAGCGTGATGAGCACCATTATCGAGATAATTACCCAATCCCATTGACTATTTGGCCCTGTACCATGAGTAATACCTTTTAAGAATGTCGGTTGATTTTTCTCACATGCAGGGCAGGCATTTGCTGCTACTTGCAATAATATCAGGACACTAAGCAACGAATATTTTTTCATGATAGTACGTTTATTTTGCTTTTGCGGTTGTTTTTACGAAATCCATCAATTTCTTGATTTGCTCCACTGTCACCAGTTTCGCACTATTCCCCCAGCTTGTTTTCTCGTGGTTCATTATTGCGGTTATTTCTTCTGCGCTAAGGTTATTGGTAGTTCCAATATTTGGCATCGGGCCAAATCCTTCAGATTCCCTTCCTGTGTAACCGTTCATGATGATATTCACCATCAATTCTGGATTGTCATCCAGCACCACTTTACTGCCTTTTAGGGGAGGGAAAGCACCTTTAAGACCTTCACCATTGGGTTGATGGCATGCCTGACAGTTAGTTGCGTATAAAGCACCGCCATCTAGGCCACCACTTGCTGCTGCACCGCCGGCTGCTGCGGCTTTCGCTTCTTTCTTATAAAGAAAATCAGGTGTCGGTGTGCCGTCTGGAAGTTTTGTCTGTTTTAAAGAGGCTAGATAAGCAACGAGTTGCAGGGCTTCTTTCGTTGCTACGACTTTTCCTGTTTCACCGTTTCTAAACTCATCTGGTACATTTACAACCACATCACCTTTTCCAGGATTTTCTTTGGTAGTAAATAACCAAGAGTATGCCGGCATAACAGATTCCTTTACTACGGATCTTGGATTGAAAAGGTGCAAAAGTTGCCAATCTCTGCTCGGTTGTCGAGCGCCAATGTTAGTCAAATCTGGGCCTGTGCGTTCGGAGCCCAGAAGAGTTGCTGTATTCCGCCAAAAATCTGTTCGCGTATCTGACGCAAAATCAGCGGCAATACTTGGTCGCTCACCCCAAACTTTATCCATGTCTATATTCCGTACTTGCTGGGTATGGCAGCCAATACATCCATTTGCTACATATAATGCCTTTCCTTTCACTGCATCCGGACTGAGTGGTACTGCGTTTGGCAATGGTGCATTATTGTTTTGACTACTCAACGCGGGTATAATACACACGAGTATTGTAAGACCAAGGAACATTAAAAACGCCGTTCCGAAAAGCTTCTTATGATTATCGAATAATTCCATGATAGTGTAATTCTTTACTATTAATATTTAATTTGTGCGTCTGTATGTGATTGATTTAGCTGCGCAACTGCAGCTTCGTTCACATCGGTAATATTACCGCCAGCAATCATTCTATATAGGTTATAGGCAAAGAACAGATGGGAAATCCACATTAGGCTACCGCCTACCGCACGCCACAGCCAATAGGGAGCCATCATCACTACGCCGTCAATAAACGGCTTGCCATTTACCCACATCAAACCCTTTAAAGTGCTTCCATACATCAAAGGTACTGTATAGAACATCATACCAATTAAGGCCATCCAAAAGTGAGCACCTACGGTGATTTGCGGGGCTTCTTTACCCGTAAGCCTTGGAACTAATGCGTATATACTCGCCCACAAAAAGAATGCAATGATACCGTACATGGTTAGGTGGGAGTGGGCAACCGTAAAGTCTGTAAAGTGCCAGTAAAGGTTAGTACTCCTAAATGCTTCGGCGGTACCTTGCAATGATCCAGTGAAATAGAATATTATCCCTACTAGAAAGAAAGGTAATGTATAGCTAGATCCTAATTTGTACCAAGCACCCCTAAAAGTCATCAGGAAGTTGGTAGTACCAGCGACAACAGGGATAACCATACCCATACTGCCAACAATAGCAACGGTTTGTAGCCACCAAGGGATAGGGCTGAAGATAAAGTGATGCGAACCGATTAGCGTGTAGAATAGAATTTGTGCCCAGAAGGCTAAGATACCCAAACTATAGGAGTAGATTGGCTTATTAAGTTGCTGTGGCAGGAAGTAGTAGACAATGCCTAAAGTGAACAGCATGAACCACATACCAACACCTTGGTGCATGTAATAACCTTGAGCAATCGTATTACCTAATCCATTTAGCCAAAAAGGAAGATAGGCGACAAGAGCAATGATTATAGTAAAAATGATTGCTGCTACAATGTACCAATTGGCAACATAAATTTCCTTTGTTTTTCTCCTTGCAATGGTTTTCAGGAAGTTTATCAATGTTAGTGCTAGTGCAATACCAAACAGTAGCATTACCGGCCATATGTATTCTCTATATTCGCCTCCTCCATTATTAATACCGGCCATAAGGCATATTGAGCCTAGTATAACAGATGCATTAATTAGAATTAAAGAATACCAACCTAACTTTATGCTGGCCAATACGTTATTGCCCACACGCGGTACGATATAATAAGATAAACCTAGCATTCCCAAGGAAGACCAACCCCAGAAGACAGCATTCGTATGGACAGGCCTTAATCGGCCAAAGCTTAGCCAACTGACGTGATCCACATCTGGTGCTACGAACTTTATACCGAGATACTCACCAATTGTCGTCCCAAATACTAGCCAGAAAGCTGCGCATCCAAAAAACCAAAGAATGAGCTTTGTGAGTTCAGGATCAATCTGCGGACGTTTTTGGGCACGCTTCTTCTGCGCTACTAAAGGTAAAGCCGCCTCTGTATTGATATTATTTACGAGACCACGGATGTCTTCAGGCTCATGTTGCCCCGCCAATTCAGAATGATTTAGTTGATAATCCAAACCTTTTTTTCTTTTTTCAAGTTCGGCTTTAATCTGTTCGGGGTCAAGTGTTTCTAGGTATTGGGCAAATGCTTGTGCTTCTTCTAGCTTCTGTTTATTTCGAAATTTATTTACTTGATTTTGAATCTTTACACCAATCAGAAACAAGCCACCGATTATAGGTATGAATAAAAGTATCAAGGTAATTATGACCCCACCTTCACCTATCAATGAACCTGCGGTCTTTGGCGCCGAAGTTTGTCCCCAAGCTGTAGCACTAAAGCTAAGCATCGCTACAAGGAAGAGTATGATTGTCCCGAATTTATTTGTATTACTACGAGCATTAAGGAATTTCTCAATCTGCTCACTATTCATGTTCTTCAAGTAGCGCTTGAACCGACTTTCCTCACCTTCGTCTTTTCTATAGCGGATAGAATTCCTTAGTTCCTTAGCTTTAAAGCCTAAATAGATACCGATAAGAATAGCTATAACAATGAAGCTGATTAGGATGAAGGTCATCCCATCTTCAGAACGCGTAGAGAAAAAAGCTTGCCCTTTTGCAAGAACGACTGAAGGTTGCATCATGGCGGAGCAGAAAATGAGCGCTATTAAAGCCCGCATACAAATGGATGGCTGTTTCATAATGTATTAATAATTTTTCCCTTTTATTATTTAAAATATATTGTCACCTTAAAAAAATCAGTTTCTGTTCTAAATCTTTATTAAAGACTCCGAGTTTCACCGCTTCTAGTTTAGATTTAATCATGTCACGAATTCCCTTCATCTCAAAATGAAGTGGACAGGGATGGATTTCATCACATTCAGTCAAGCCCAATGCGCAGCCGAAGAAAATCTTATCGCCATCAATTGCTCTAACTATATCTGCTAGCGTATAATCTTCTGATGCCTTTTCAAAGAAAAAGCCGCCGTTAGGCCCTTTTGAAGATTGTACCATTCCTCGCCGACTCAAATCTTGAAGAATTTTTGCAATAAAGTGCTCCGGTGCGTCGATATTTTTCGAGATTTCCTTAATACCAACTTTGACTCCAGAATTTGACCTCTGGGCTACAAAGAGCATCGCTCTGATGGCATATTCGCAAGTCTTGGAAAACATCTAACTACTAGAAGCTGCAAAGTTACTTCGCTTTTGTTAAAGGACAAAAAGCTCTTTTATTAATTAGCGCAAAAACTGACCAATATCATTAGAATGCGGTTTAACAATGCATAAAGATTTGATTTTTTATTTTCGCCATAATGCAAGTCGCAAAGTACCATAATACATCACCTTTCACCTGCGGTAGTACCGTTGGCAGGAGGTTGTGTGTCTTGTCTGTACTGCATTCTACGGGTTTTACGTGCTTTTGCCATAAGGCATTTTACGTGTCCAACTTTAAGGACTTTAATACTTTTTCCCCGGCCTTCTAACAAAATAAATTTAGGGTCGGGGATTACCTAAGTGTATTCCTTTTCTCCTTTTTCTCTTTTGTTATGTTCCGAAATTCTGCAAGGAGTTCGGCATTTGGCTTGTTTACCGCAATGCTTTTCTGCACTTATGGTATCGTCATCGCCGCAACTTTCTTTTACAAATCTATTCTGTTTGGCACCTTGTCTTTAATGGTAGCAATCGTGATTTTTTACGTACGCAGCCATGAAATTAAAAGGAAAATAGTTTTGGCCGAGCGGGCTATGATGGAGGAAAAAGCGAAAGTAAATCAGGCTTTATTGGCATCGGAAATTGCTAGGCAATTCAGCGAAGAGAAGACGGGAGCAAAAGAAGTAGCCAAAGCGAGAATCTTAGTAGAAATCCAAAGTCCTTACAACGTCAGCAATATTTTACTGGGCTTTCCTCCAATTTGTTTAAACTAAAAAATCAACACTCATGAAAAATAAAGAATTGACTCCTGTAGTCATGATAGAAGATGATTACAGAATCCTGAAACGCTATGCAGGCACAGCCTTTGAGCCTGATGTATTATCTCTTGCACGTGAGTTGGAGCGTGCAGATATTGTTCAAAAAAGTGCTTTTCCGGCTCATGCTATCCGGCTTTACTCCCAAATTTCACTTGTAGAATTAAAAACGAAGAAGCAGGTAGAGTTCGAAATCGTTTTGCCCGATGATGCTGATATGAAGCAGAAGAAAGTCTCTGTCCTTGCACCTATCGCCATTGCTATTCTGGGCTTCCGCCAAGGCGAAGAAGTGATTTGCAAACTTCCTGGTGGCACACGCCGTTTCCTGATAGAACAAGTACTCAACGAACCTTTGGCTATTACTGCCTAAAATTTTCTCTAAAAACTATGTGCTCCATTTTCAAATATCGCTTGGCATTTTCGCTAGCCTTACTCCTGCTTTTTTCAGGTACTAAGGCTTCGTATGCCTATGCAAATGAAAAGGCGCATTTTAGGACGGAATGCATACAACAAGCCAAAGGTGAACATCATCTCAATGATGAGCAACACGCACCGGTAGCCATTTTGCTCCAAGCCTTTGTTGAAGCTACAAACAGAGTCTGGCAAAGCGATTCCAACGGAGGTTCTGGTGGCTTCTCTGGGAAATTTCCGGAAGTAAAAAATATCCGGTTTCAAGACAAGGCTGATGTTGAATTCAATTTCATCCGCTGGCATGTCCTCCAGCAACTCATACAGCAGTCCCAACTCCGCGGACGCTATCCCACTCACGGTTTTTGGTAAGTTTTTGAAAGTAGCCAATAGGCATTTCAGACAACACATCATTCAAAAATTCTAGTCAATCGGTATTCGTTTACCCCTTGAATTGGAATATTATTATCCAAACCTTTCAAAAATCAAACAACCATGTTACATACATTGCTCATCGCACTCGCAACTATAGGCAGTATCGCCGCCATTCTTGTATTCCTTATGTCCATCACGCGTCGGCAAAAGCGTAAAAAAATGCAACATCTTAAGGCTGAGTTCCATGCCTTGCTGGAGCAATATCAACTTCACCCAGACCATTCCCAGTTCTTTGAACATCGAATCTTTGGCCTAGATAGTACTGCTGGTGTATTTGTCTTCGTGCAGGACGACGAAGCGCTTCCTCAGGCAGTCATTCATTTGGCAGAAGTGCAGGATTGCAAACTCTGGAAAGATGGTGTAGAAATAAAGCATAAAAACGGCAAGCAAAAAGAAACTTCGGAAGAGTATATCAGTGCCATCGGCCTGTCGTTCCATCGTAAGGGTGGCATCATCACTAACGTTCCCGTCTATACTGAAGTGCTTGATGGCATTTTGGAAAAAATCCCACTGCACAACATCGCCGAACAATGGCAGCTTCGCATTAAAAACGAACTCGGGCAGGTGAAATCTGCACACCGGGAAATGGCGGGGTAAGGGAAAATGGCCGCCTGAATCATTCGGGCAGACAAAGTTTATAATGCAAAATGCTCGCTTTCAGTTTGGCTGAAAGTGGGCATTTTATTTTGAAAGTAGGATTAACTAATTCAAGCCTAAGTGGCGCTTGGTGTTTTAAGTGCCTTAGTAGTTAAAATTCAAAATCCCCCAAGCCTCTTTCTTCTACTAACGCTCGCAATTGCCCAAAGAGCTAAGGAAAGTACCAGCATCACCAAAGTGGGCAAGGCAATAGTCCCCCAATTTCCGTCTCTTAAAATAATGTTTTGAACGCCCATCAAGGCCCAATGCAAGGGGGAGATATTGGCAATCATTTGTAGTGCCTTTGGTAATAAATCTATCGGAACCCAAATACCGCCCAAAGCAGAAAGAATCACTACGGAGATAGCTCCGAAAGGCAATGCCTGCGCACCTGTCTGGAAAATGGTTCCAATAAAATAGCCGTAGGAAGTAGCGCAAATTGCGGTGGCTAAAATGACAGGCAATAATGCAAAAGGATGTACACCCAAGGTGAGTGCAGGAAGACTGAAAAGCGGCAAAAGCCAACGCCCAACCGCACACATCAACAGGAATTGTGCACAACAAATGATAGTGTAGAAAAGAATCCGCCCAATGCCGGAAGAAATATCCGCACCGGGAATAAGCCTAATTCTCAATGCACTGCCTTCTTCTCGCTCCCTAATAATTTGTCCGGAAAGAGGTACCACAATAAAGAACATTCCGAAAATGGCCCAGGCGGGTACGTTGTGCTGTACGCTGTTGATATGTGGTACTTCTGCCTGACTGTTGAGCATCGCTTCGCGGATGCGAATGCCGCCCAAAAGCTGTTCCGTCTTTTTATCGTTGGAATCAATTTCTGCTCCTGCCAATTTTGAAATCCGCGACACTAATAATCGTGATGAAGCAGATGTTACATACTTCTCCAAAGCAGCCATGATGGCCATTCTGAAGGTGGGGCGAGACACAGGGTCAAAGAACATTTTGATGGCGAGAGAATCGCGTGGCTCGCGGGAAGGAAGCCTACCGGCACCAATTTTTTCAGCAATGGAATTAGCGAGAATATTGGCCGAATTGGCGACTTCGTTGCTGGCTCCTTTGGGTATCAAAATGCCCACCTGTTGCGTGCCTTCTTGCAGTCGTTTTATCAAATAAGCTGCCGTCACGGGTTTGCCGTCTATACTATCAATTAAGTGGAAATTCTGACTGGCTTTTAGGTTTGCGGTAATCTCTTTGGCCAGTGGCCCGCCATCTTCATTAGCCAAAAGCAAGTCGAAGCGAATGTTCTGAAAATCCTTGAATGGAGCATCCTGCACCAACGCCATGATGATGATGAGCGCCGCCGGCATGAGCAACAACATGAGCAATCCTGCTACATCCCGACGGAGCAACAACCACTCTTTTCTAACTGTTGCCAGTATTGCAGAAAGCCTTTGCATGGCTGCAAAGAAAGAGGAAGAGAATTTGGTGGAAAGGAAGCACTAAAAATGTTCAGTAATTGCTTTCAATATTTCGTTAACACAAACGCTTATTCTGTTCGTAAGTCGATTCTGGTAGCGGCATTGAACACACAAAAATTTTAGCACGACATCACTGGAATTGATAAATTTTATTAGTACCGTAATTCTAATCCGCAGTTTCCTGACATTTACGCGCCGAAAACGGGATTTTGCGACAAA
>JBDTKK010000038.1:0-4953 GCA_039935335.1 Chitinophagaceae bacterium | reverse complement strand
ACAATTGTTGCAAATTCTCCACCAAATACTGATTTATAGAAATTGAATGCTTCCTCGGCGTTTCCGTTGAAGTTGATGTGAAGATTGATGAGTGCCATGCTGTTTTGTTTTAGAGTTTAAAATTAAGCTTTCTCTTGTTCTTGTGGAAATTTTGCTATATCCATAAAGAAAATCTCCCAGGTATGTCCGTCAAAATCTTCTATGGTTCTTTGCTGCATAAATCCATAATCTTTCATTTCAGTTGGTTCTGTTCCACCTGCATTTAAGCCATCTGTCATCATCTTATTTACGGTGTCCATGCCGTCCACAGCCAATGAAAAGAGCCCTGCAACAGTACCCTTGGTGTCGGCGATGGGTTTTGTAGCGAAGGAAGCAAATTTTTCGTGTGTCAAAATCATTACAAAGATGTTTTCACTCCAAACCATACATTTTCCGCTTTCGTCAGAGAATTGTGGATTGTTGGTAAATCCTAGTGCGGTGTAGAACGCCATTGATTTTGCTAGGTCGGTTACGGCTAAATTGATGAATATTTGTTTGGGCATATTTTGGTTGTTGGGGGTTCAAATTTAGTTTGTTTTTTTGAATTATTCTTCTAAAAGCAAGCTGTAGGCGGATTATGCGCGATGATTGAGGAGCGGGTTTAATATTTGGCAATTTTCAGCCAATCTTACTTTTTAATTCATAAATCTTGTACCAATAGAAAAACGCTTCTGGATTTGATTTTTTGAGTTTGTTTAGCTTGCTGTTTAGTGGTTCGCCGATTTGCCAATCTTTTAATTGAAGTGGATGTTCAAACTTATCTATCGCTTTTGCTTCGTATTGTATCAAAACCGAAAGGTAAGCAGCCTTTGAAGCGTGATTGATTGCTTTCTCAATATGGTAGCTTTCGGAAAAAATAAAACTGCTGATGCGTCGAATACCGTTTTGCAGTTCATCAAAATTGCCTTTGCCGTAAGAGCCTCTTGTTACAATGCAAAGAGCAGTTTCGTAAATATCTTCCAATACATCATTTTCATTTGTTCCTTCAGACTTGCGATAAGCAATTTCAGTTTTGGCAAAGCGATAAAACGTAGTTTTAATAGTTTCCAAATCGTTTGCCGCATCAAACAAATTACCAATGTCGTAAAGCTGTTTGATGATTTCCATACTCATACTGTCGTCTTTTTTGAAGTAGGGAATACCAGTCGTGTTGGGAGCAAATGCAGTGAGTTTATCGCCCAGTATATCTTCCAAACTTGGTACATCTACGTTCAAAGGCTTGTCCATAATTGGCACAAAATCCGATTGAATAGGCATCGAAACAAGGTTTGTATAGTTCACTTGCTCGAACAAAATATCAAGCAAAACGTACTCTTCGGTTTTGTTGGTTTTATGCAAAGGGTTGTAGAAAAACTTGTAATGCTCTTTTTTTATTTTCAAATTCGCTCTTCTGTGTTGTAATTCCCATCTCAAAAATCCTTGCTCTTGTGTCATGGCACTCAAAACACTTTCGAAATCTTTTACTTCATCCGGCAGAATAATGTCAATATCAATGGACAAGCGTTTTGTTGAATTAAAATGAAGCATCAACGCTGTTCCACCTTTGAAAACAAAAATCAGTTTTTGTTTTGCCAACCCTTCCAAAAGTAAGAATGCTCGGATAACTTTTTCCACAAGAATTTTATCCGCATTTTGGTGGTGTTTTGATACTTGATTTAGCCACTCGCTAGATATTTCTCTTTGATTTATCATTCCCTATAAATCGGCAGTAAGTACTTATTGCTGCCATAAGTTTGTAATTGTTTTTGCAAAACTGCTCAATTCATTTTTCTTTCCTCGCCTGTCGGCGTAGCGAAGGATTTTACTTTGGTTAATAGCGTTTTTATTGAAGGCATCTTTAAAGATGGTTCGCATTTCAGCACCTTGTTGTGCCGAAAAAGTCACATCATCGCAAAAGATATCGACCAACATTTTTTCAAGGCTTGCGGTTTCTACTCCATTTATTGTTTGCGTTGGTGCTTCCGAAACGAGCGGTTTCACTACAAATACTTCGCCTTCGGTTACAGCGTATTTTTCCAGAATGTCATTTGTCGGGTTAATAAAAACCGACTTTTTTAATTCTCGTAAAAAATAGAAAACAGCATCGGTTGTATCCTTGTCGGTTTCTACCAAAACATAAAACTGATTGGGTTGATGCAGCATAAATTCGTTCAGTACTGATGTATCCCAAACACACGAATTTGCATAGGGAAAGTTCAATTTCAGTTTTCTGAAAATGCTTTTTGTAGTCGACGAAATTTCGGGAACATAATTCTTTACATCGCCTAGCGTAAATTTTCCTCTACCTACGCGTTTCAATAGGCCTTCTTGAACCAAAACGTAAACCCGCCAATTGACCGTTGTTGGTTTTATTCCGTTTTCTGTTTGCTTGTAGAACGTAACAATGTCCTGCGTTTCAAAAACTGTTTTGTCTTTGAAATGCTGCTTTAATTGTTCGATATGTAGTTTGTCTGTTGCGATAATTTCCAGAAATTTGAGCAAAGATACAGAAAACTATAGAACGGCAGCAAAATAGAAAAATTGCCGAAAATTGGAGTTGCTAAAGGCAGGAAAGCGATAGTCGTACTTTCCGTTATTCTCCCGCAAGCAGGCTACGCGCGGGCTTACGCGTCATGCTTACCGGAGCGTTGTCGATAATGAAGTCGTTCTTTTGTTTATGGAAATTTGGGATAATTGAGGTGTTAGATATGCTTTCGGGAGGGGATGTACGATTAGTTCGATAGAGTCATTGTCTGTTCTCCTGTATATTCGTAAAAGTCAAAGTCAAAAGCCTCTATGTCGGGTTTATTCATTTTAAAACCTTCGGGATAAAAATTGGAAAGTCTATTAAAAGCAGTGGTTACGATTAAAATGCTTGGTGAAGCTGATTGTTTATTGAAATAGCAGCAGCGCTTTATTGTTTTCGACTTTATGTATGTCGCAATTTCAGGCACAAATAAAATTGTCTGTAACGACGCAAGAAGCTGGTCTGTAGCCCCTTTTCGAACATTCCTTCGCGATTTTTTATTAATTATGGCTCTATCTTTAATTTCTCCTAAAACAAAATATCGGCTGTTGCTACTATTTAATAGTATATCACATCTTTGTCTGCCACTTTTAAATGATTCTTCTTGTATAGAAGTTATAAACTTATCATAGTTAAAGACGGTAACATCTAACACGTCTTTATTTGAGAACTTTCCCATTCCAAATCCTTTAGTTGTATGTAATACTATTTCACCGGCATTCGTGTCTTCAATCTCAAAATAAGCTTCTGTCGTCTGCACGAACCAATTTGTTGTTGTTGGAGTAGGAAGGCAGTAATGAGCGACGAGATAAGTCATTAATAAATCTTCCATATTATTTTAATTGTGCATATTGGTCGTAGATTCTATTAATGGTATCAGAGAGTGGATTGGTATTTACTATTCGCTGATTTTGGACAATTAAGTTTTCGATTTTTCCTTCCACGATTTGAAAGACAGCCAAGTCTTCAAAAGATAGTTTAGCTCCGTCAATTAGTTTATCACTATCATTTGCTCTGATTAGCAAATTCAAATGATTTATTATATATGGGCTATGAGTTGAAAAGATTAGCTCAATTTCGTTTGTATTCTTAACGAAGCACTTTGCAATTAAGTCGCTTATAAGTTCACATTGAGCATCAGGATACAAGCTTAATTCAGGCTCTTCAAGGTGGATATATAGTTTCTTCTGTATTTCGCCAAGATTTTTAACGGGTCTAAAATCCGTAATGCTATCTGTCTGACTTAGAAACCTAAAAAATGTTCTGTTAAAAGCTTCTTCAAAATCAAAATGACTAGAGAAATGTTCGGCAATCAATGAAACAGGTATTGCGTTTTGAGTTCCTGATGAACTATTCTTAAAATCAATTTCATATTTATCCGTTTTGCCTTGTATCAAATATTTTTTCCCAGACTGCATTTTCTTTACAGATAATTTCAAGTCTAAATAAGGGACATCCAATTCCTTTAAATTTTCGGACGCTAAAACAAAGTCGTTATAAACTTCGTGAAAATAAAATCCTAGAAATACTCCTGATAGAGATGCACCTCTTTCAGCCCATAAAGGAATGATATTTCTTGTTTCAGAGATGAAACTTAATTTGCTGTATTGCAAATCAGCTAATTGTACTAAGTCTTTATCACTTGTTCCTGTCAGTTTGCCATTCGCAAATTTGATTTTGTACTTATTTTGATTTGGAAATTCAACGGTATAAGTTATTTCAGGATTATATTTTAAATACTGGTCAAACCCGCAATTCTTGAAATACGTGTCCATTCTATATCTAAAAGGACTTTTTGAAACTTTACTTCTTTTGAGATAAGAACGAATGTTGTGCATTTTGTATAACCATCTAAAAAGAGCGATAGCTTTCATTAATGTACTTTTTCCGCTTCCAGACTCTCCAATTAAAACCGTAATGGGCTTTATATCTTTAATAAGGATATTTTTTATAGGCCCCAGATTTTTTATCTGTATAGATTCTTTCATTTTCGAGTTGTTGTCGGCTAAGGTAAGCACTTCTTTACTGTTTGCTTTTCGATTTAGCAGTCGTTTTAGTTTGAAGTCTATCTCGTAAATTCACGAAAGATTTCCCCTCTTTTCTGTACAAATTTAATGCATCGACCAGCCTTCTTCATAATTCCAGTTCAAATCCTGCCCAATTCAGCTTGGTAAATCGCCTCCCGTGCAAGGTAGTCCAAGTCTTTTTAAATTCCAATAATTCTGGAAAAATTTTTTCGTGCTCAATTCATTAGCGTGATACTTTTAGCGCTAAAACTAATGCAAATTGCCCTCAATCTGGTAAAGATTAGTCGTGATTTCGATAGTCTATCCCACAGATTTCCCCCACAAAACACCCTATCATCATCCCTCCAATCCACCCTTTTTAATTTTGACTTTTTAATTTTG